>JBDKKH010000117.1:0-4253 GCA_039796215.1 Verrucomicrobiota bacterium | reverse complement strand
CCGTCCGCCGGCGCGCGTCGAGCGACCACGGACCCGGTCCGACGAGCAGGAGATAGCCGAGGCCGGCGATCATGCAGAGATCGTTGCGCGCCTCGTGCATCATGCTGAGGAAGCCGTAGTGCGGCAAGGGACGGAGTTCGAACCCGGCGAAGCCATGGCCGAGCAGGATCGGGATCTTCACGCTCACGAACGCGACGGCCATGACGCCGAGCAAGGGCCAGGCGGCCCAGCGCGTCAGTAGTCCGAGGAGGATCAGCGCGCCGCCGAGCAGCTCGACGCCGCCGACGAAAGGCCCGCAGAACTCCGGCGCGGGCAGGCCGATCTTGGCGAAACGCCCGGCGCCGAGCTCTCCCGGTCGCAGGAACTTCAGCAGGCCTTCGACGAAGAACACTCCTCCGACCATCAGACGGATGAGGCCTGGCGCCAAGGCGGCGGCAAGGGGGTTGGGCATGAATTCATGGCATGCCCGACTTAGCCGAGGTCAACGGAGAAGCGGGCCACCCGCCATGCCTCCCAAACAAGAAGGGCGGCCGGAGCCGCCCTTCTGCATCGCTATCCTTGGCGACGCCTCACTTCGCGAACAACGCGTCTTCCTTGTTGCCGCCCGAGATGAGGTAGGCGAGCAGGTCGGCCAGCTCGGCGGGGTTGAGCGAGTTGATCAGGCCGACCGGCATCGGGCTGTCGGGAGAACGGTCGATCGCGAGGATGTCCGAGCGGTTGAGCGAGACGGTCACCGAGGGGTCGAACGGATTGACGGCGAGCTCGAGCTTGTCGCCTTCTTCGTTGAGGATGCGGCCGATGGTCTTGCCGCCGTCGACGCGCGAGATGACGGAGTTCGCGTATTGGTCCGAGAGCACCGCGCTGGGCTGGACGATGCTCATGAGGATGTCGGCCGGGGCCGAGCGCGCGCCGAGACCGGAGAGGTCCGGGCCCTGGGCGCCGCCTTCGGTGCCGAGGCGGTGGCACTGCGAGCAGAGCGCGGCAGCGAACATCTTGCGGCCGTTCTCATAGTTGAACTCCTTCTTGGCCTTGGCGTCTTCCCAGACCTTGAGAGCTTCGGCGTGCGTCCAGAGACGGCCGGGGCCGGCGGCGACGGGGAGCGGCGCGGCGGGCTTCCGGGCGGTGGCAGGCGCGATGTTTTCCAGCGCGGCGCGTTCGGCGGCCGGGGCGGCCTCCAGGGCTTCCTTGCGGATGTTGCGGACGAAGCCCTTGAGGGAGTTGCCGCCTTCGGCCTGCCCGAGCACGTCGAGGAAGGTGAAGTACTGCTGGCGGAGCGCCGGAGTCCAACCGACCTTCGCGCGGCAGAGGTAGATGGCCAGACCGATGCGCGTGGAGGAAGGCGTGACCGCCATGGCCGAAGCCGCCGCCTTGGCGTAGCCGGGGTGACGGGCGAGGACTTCCGGGTCGGCCTCGACGGCGGGACCGGGCTGCGCGACCTTCATGGCCTGCAGGACGCGCTCCGGCGCGTTGGGCGCATTGAGGAAGATGGCGACCAAGGCGAGCTGGCGGTCGAGGGCGTTGTCACCCGAGGGGAGACGGTCGGCGCATTCCTTACCGAGACGCGCCGCGGTGGCGTCGTCCGGCTGGCCGTGACGGGAGAAGGCGACCTGGAAGACGCGCAGGCGATCCTGACGGAGACGCAGCTCCTTGGACGAGGCGGCGGAGTCGGCGGCGGCGACGATGACGGGGAGGTCTTCCTTGCCGCCGGCGCGGGCGAGGGCGACCGCGGCGTTGAGCGCGAGGTCGGCGTTGGCGTCGGGCTTCACGCGGTCACGCCACTGGGCGACGGGCTGATGCTCGACGACGATGCGGGCGGCGTAGCGCACCCAGCGGTCAGGGTGACCCATCAGGGGCCAGGCCTTGGCGAGGTTGGCCGCCGAGGGAGGCATGGAGCGCAGGGCTTCGAGTTCGCGGCGGAGCTGCTGCTCCGGGGTGGCCTTATACCAGGCGGCGGGAGCGGTGGATTCCGGGCCGGCGTAACGGATACGGTAGAGGGCGGACTGACCACCACGGCCGCCGATGGTCACGTACATGGCACCATCCTGCGGGCGGATGACGGCGTCGGTGACGGAGAAGGGCTTGCCGGCCGCGAAGACTTCCTTGCGGGCCTTCCAGCCGCCGCCCGAGGGTTCGAGGTGGATGGCGTAGAGGGTGGCGTAAGTCCAATCACAGGCGAAGAAAGCGCGCTGGTAGGCGGCCGGGAACTTGGCGCCGGTGCCCATCGTGGTGCCGGTGGGGCTGCCCGGACCGATGTCGACCAGCGGAGGCTGCATGTCGAGGCCGGCGATGGCGTTATTGCCGGAACCGGAGCGCCAGCCGAGCTCGCCGCCCGGGGTGGCGAGGTAGATGCGCGTGGGGCGATACCAAGGCGCGCCCATGTCCCACTCCATGTCGGAGTCGTAGGTGAAGATGTCGCCGTCGGGGGCGATGCTGGCGTCGTAGGCGTTGCGGAAGCCGGTCGCGACGCGCACCCAGTCCTTGCCGTCCTTGTCCATGCGGGCGATCCAGCCGCCGACGGCCTTGATGCCGGCGGCATGGCCGTTGGCGTCCTCGAACTTCTTCAGCAGGTCGTCTTCGTCCCAGCGTCGCACGGGCGCGCCGGCCTTCTCGTCATCCGGCAAGGCGGTGTGGTTGCCGCCCACGACGAGGATGGAGCCGTCGCGCTCAAGGACCAGCTGGTGCGGGCCGTGTTCGCCGGAGCCTTTGAGGGCGCGGATCAAGGTCTGCTCGGCATAGGAGCCGTCGCCCTTGGTGTCGCGCAGGCGCCAGATGTCGCCCTTGCCCTTTTCGCTGGTGCAGGCGTACAGGGCGCCATGGGCGAAGAGGAGGCCGTGGCAGCCGAAGAACTTCGTGTCGATCTTGGTGACGACGGGCTTGGCGGGGTCGGCCAGAGAGACGCGCCAGAGCACGCCGAGCTGGTCGCCGGCGACGAGGTCGCCCTGGGGCGAGACGGCGAGGCTGACCCAGGTGCCTTGGGTGCCGCGCGAGACGAGATGGACGAGGTCGGCCTTGAAGCCGGGCGCAAGGATGAGGTCATCGGCGGCCGCGACCGGGGTCTTCTTGGCGTTGGCGAGGACGTCGCCCCAGGGCGAAGTGCCGTATTTCTGGACCACCGTGGCCTTCTCCCACTTGGCATCGTCGAAGGTCGCGGCTTCCCAGCCCTTGGCGGGTTCGGTCAGCGAGGCCTTCCACGCGGAGCCGGATTCGAAGAGGATGGTCTTGCCGGCGGTGACGCGGAGCACGAAAGCGGCGACGCCGCCGTCATTCCGGGCGAGGACGGCGATGGTGTTGCGTCCGGCCTTGAGGTGGCCGTTCAGGTTGGCGCGCACCGGCTGCTCCCAGTCGTCGGAGCCGCCGACTTCCTTGCCGTTGATCCAGACCTTGCAGTGGTTGTCGGCGGAGGCGACGACCTCGGCCTTGGCCGGGAGCTTGCCGACTTCGAACGTGCCGCGCAGCCAGACCTGCTGGTTGGTCACGTTGTTCTTCGAGGCCCAGATCCACTGGGTCTCGGCGTGCGACGACGGGAGGAGGCCGGCGAAAGCCAGCAGGAAGGCAAACAATCGGATCATAGGGTGGGGGCTGGTATCGGAGGTAAGTCGGAACTTTCGACAGGGCAAGAGCGGGAATGTTGCACGCTATCGCCACAAAACCCTTCGCTTAAGAGCCTTGGCGGCCACTTTCCTCTTGCCCGCCCCTCGAAGCCCGACTTCCTCGATAGTCCTGGTCAGGAGGGGTGGCAGAGTGGTCGATTGCGTCTGATTCGAAATCAGATGAACCGCAAGGTTCCGGGGGTTCGAATCCCTTCCCCTCCGCCAGGATACCTTAACACTAGTTGACCTGTTGATCCGTTGGCCGGTTGGCCAGAGGATAGGGGAAGGGATGAGAACCCCCGGAGGGGGTCGACGAAGCAAGGCTCATGCCTTGCGAAGATGGGCGTTGCCAGAGGAAACGGGGCGTCAGCCCTGAGCGCAGCGAACCAATCCCTTCCCCTCCGCCAGGAAACTTTAACATTAGTTGACCCGTTGATCCGTTGGCCGGTTGGCCAGACGACAGGGGAAGGGATGAGAACCCCCGGAGGGGGTCGACGAAGCAAGGCTCATGCCGTGCGAAGATGGGCGTTGCCAGAGGCATGGGGCGTCAGCCCTGAGCGCAGCGAGCCAATCCCTCCCCTCCGCCAGGTTGACCTTCTCCCCGGGTCAGCTCAGCGCGGCCCGCCGCCGCGCTTGACCGGAGAGAAGATCGGGCCGTCGAGG
>JBDKKH010000116.1:0-4023 GCA_039796215.1 Verrucomicrobiota bacterium | reverse complement strand
CCAGACTTCGGGCTGGACGCCCGCCTCTCGCGGATTGCAATCCAAGTCCTTGCCATCGCTGCGCTGGCGGAGCAGCGACGTAGCCATCGGGATGAGCACGGAGATCATCAAGGAGACGCGTTTGGCTTTTTCGGCGATGTTGGCGGTCTTGGTGAAATAACGCCTGAACTCGGTCCGCGCCGCGTCCGGATCGCCCGCCGTCTTGACGAGTTCTTCGATGACGATCTGCTCCACGACCTTCTTCAGCAGGACGTCGCCGGCGGCGATGGTCGAGGAATCCTTGAACAGCACCGTCGCGTGCAGGTCGACGAACATTCCGGGAGCCTTGTCGGTGTACTCCACGATGGAGACGTCGGAGGTGCCGCCACCGATGTCGACGTTCATGATTCGCAGGGTCGGATGGGCATGATGTCCGCCGGAGACGCCGTTGACCGCGATCCAATTCTCACCGACCTTGTTCGTCGCCATGCGGGTCATGCATGAGTAGAGGATGGGGATCTGGCTGGCCACCGACTCATCCAGTTTCATGACCAGGCCGACCGGCTTGTCGCCGGGCTGGACATGGGTGACCATGTAGATATCGACGGCTTCCTGCCACTTGGCCTGGTATTCGGCGATCTCGGTCTTCGTCCAACCGGAAGGATAGGTCCCGATCACGTTGCGGATGCGACGACGCTGGAAGACGCCGGCCTGCTTCACCCAGGACTCGCTGTTGATGCTCCGGTGGGTGGTCTCGAGGATGGACAGGATCGTCCAGGTAAGCGAATCGCGCCGTGGGTAATTCGGGTGCGAAGGACTGATGGAAGGCCGCTCGGCATACGAGCCGGGCAAGGCCGTGTGCCGGAGCATCAGGCCCGAAAGACCCTCGAAGCGTCCGGGCTTACCGAAGTTATCATCACCATAGTTAGGGACCACGGACCATTCCTTCTGGGAGGGTGAAGAATCCCAGAAGAAGCGTTTGGCCGAGCTCTGCTGCACCAGGACGCCGTCGCGATGCAGTCGACGGAACTCCTTGCCGAGATCGGTGACGCCGCCGACCATCTCCTCCATGTCGGCGCCCAGGCAGACGGGCGAGTTCCTCACGAACATCTGAGGGACCCGCACTTCGACGCTGTCGAGTTCGGTCTTCTGGGTCTTCCAGAAGAGCATCCCCTCGTTGCGTGTCTTATACTCGGGAATCCGGCAGAGCATCGTGAACGGATTCTGGGTGGCGATTTCCGAATCAGGGTCGAAGTTGCGGAATTCAGGACGCTTGAGCGTGAAGCGGGAGCTAACGATGGATGCGGCGTCAGGAGACTGATGCCTGAGCCCCGCCGGATGCGGCACGCCGTCTTCGGTCAGCAACGGCGAATGGTAGAAGGAATGGGCGAGCGGGACCGGCCGGCAGATCTGCGAGAAGTTCGAGGCGCCGCCGCCGATGGAATTAGGCGAAACATGCTCGAGGACCAGGGCGCAGGTGCGGGAATTGCCGAAGTCGATGACGAGGTCGAGTTCGGCGTCGACCTTCTGCAACGGTTTCCACGTGATATGCTGGATGATCCGGACGCTCTCGCCGAGCTGGATGCCGATCTGGTCCTGCTGGTCAAGGTTGGCGACGGAATCCGAGTAATATGGAGAATACGGGACAGGGAAATGCGCGAAATGCTCGCGCTCCTCTTTCGTCGGACTGGCGGGGGGCTCGTAGTTCCAGCCGCGATAGGCGTCTCCGACGTTGGTTTCGACCGCCAGCCAGACGCCGAGGATGGTGAAATTACCGTGCGCGCAGCCGCCGACCTTGCCACGTGCGTAGGACTTCTCGCACGGCTGCCAGCCGTTGAGCTTGATGTCGGCGAGCAGGTCCTGGAGCTCCGTGTTGCCAGGCCAGCCACGGGCATCATCGGCATCCCAGGCGACCACTTTGCGGTTATGCTCGACGATCGGACGGAGTTCGGCCGGCACGCTCGAAAGCTGCGACGAATCGCTCGCCCGGAGCGGGAAGAAGAACATCTGGAATCCCGAGTCAGGCGTCAGCAGCAGCTCTTCGCGGCTGACGTTGGGATTGCTGAGGTCCGTGGGGGTGAACTTGCGCATGGAATCAGGAAAGCTTGGGGCGGAGGTCGCGGAGATCATCATCACCGTCTTGCGGAGGCCGCTTGGCCTCGGCCGGCTTGATGGCCTCGAGCACGCCGATGAAACCATCGATGATGGCGATGTGATGCGGAGAGCGCTCGGCGAGGTCGCCGTCTTCCCAACGCACCTGCTGATGGAGGAGCTGGACAGGATCCTGGCCTTCGACGGCGGGTACGAACAGCTGACCTTTGCGCATGATGTTGCCCATCGCCACGGCGAGTTCCCGGCGGAGCGCCTTGGATTCGGCCTCGGTCGACACGAAGCCGAGCTCTTTTTCCAGCCACCGGACGAGTTCGGCCGAAGGACGTTGCTCGGAAAGCAGGCGGAGCAGGACCAGTGCGTCGGCTTCTCCGTCGAGGCCGAACACCGACCAGTCGAAGCCATGCACCGAGACCATGCGCTTGATCACCGAAGCCTTCCAGGAGTCCCAGATGGTTTCGACGTAGTCACGCCGCTGCTGCAAGGTAAGCTTAGCGTAGTTGAGCGGAACCTTGGTGAGGTCTTCCTCCTTCACGTAGGTAAGCTGACGGATCCAGAAACCGTAGAGCGAAGTCGCGTCCTCGACCGCGAACAGGGTGCGCTCACGGGGCACGCGCTCCGCCCAATCCCTCAGGTTACGCCGGATCGCGTCAAGCACGCGCCTGAGCACACGACGTTGCTGGGCGCCGACATCGTCGCCGGAGGGCAAGGCCTCTTCGAGAAGTTCGACGAGGAGGCTGCGGTCGGCGGCGTCGGCCTCCGAAAGCTTGGCGCGACGCTTGGAGCCGTTGATGGCCGAAAGCTGCTGTTCGAGGAAGTAGCCTACGCCGCCGTCGGCGTCGGCGAGCATGCGCTCGAAAGACTGGCGGGACTCCTCCGAAGCGAAGGCCCGCTGGAACGACGCATCCTGACGGATGAAGTCGGCGGCCGAGGCGATGGCCTGCGGCGTGCCTTGGATGGCCCCGCCCGTGGCGGTGAAATCCTTGTAAGTCGTCGAGAAAAGCACGGAATTCCCCGGTATCGTGAGTGGCTTAAGTTTGCCGAGCATGTCGGAGAAGACGGACTCCATGCCGGCGCCTCCCTGGATCTGCGCCTTCGCGTTGATCACCGCGGCGAAGAAAGTCAGGCAGACCGAAAGCGGCAGAGGCGTGCGGGTGGTGGCCGTAGAGGCCTGCGGATTGAAATGCCTGTCGATGCAATGCCACCAGTGTTCGATGCCCGCGGTGATCTGCTGGGGCTTCGCCGGGAAAGTCTGCGCCTTGACCAGGACCGCGAAGGCGTCGATCGCGACGTCCTGCGCATAACCGAGCACCATCGAAGCCGTCTTGCCGCGCTTGAAGACGCGGGTCAGCCAGAGCGGATCGGAAGACCTGAGCTCACGGCTGTCGAGCAGCGACGAGTTGGTGGCGTTGGAGTCCTGCAGGGCCACTCCGGGGAAGTCCAGGATATCGCAGGTCTCGATGAGCTTGAAGAAGGCGTCCTTCTCGCCGGCGGGGGATTTGACCGGGATGATCAGCTCGCGGACCAAAGCCTGGAAGGATCCGAACTCCATGCCGGACAGCTCGGCGGAAGGCGCTCCGCACTCGATGAGGGTGTCGGCGCCGTCGGTGCGGAAACCGATGAGCGAGACGGCGTCACGGACGCGGGCGTCGTCGACGTTGCCCGTGGCCGAAAGCGAACGGCGGAAAGTGTCGATGTCCAGGAGCAGCGAAGCCACCTGATAGGTGCAGTACACCTCTCCCCTGCCCCATTGGAGACGGGCCGACTTGACGCGCAGGCGGTCGAAGGTCTCGGAGATGGCCGGAGCATCATCCCACAGCATCCTGCGGGCGATACGCACGACCTCCTCCACCGAGGATAAGGCCCGGGAAAACTCGAGGAAATCGGTCCTGATGGCGGCCCAATCCTGGCCCAGGTTCACGTAGCGATCCTCCC
>JBDKKH010000115.1:0-2572 GCA_039796215.1 Verrucomicrobiota bacterium | reverse complement strand
TCGCGAGATCGCCGAGCATCGTCCGGAAGACAGCGGCGACCTCGTCGACCAACGCCTGCGGCTCGATGCCCCGCTTCAGGGCGGTCTGCTGGACCTTCTGTCCGTGCTCGTCGAGGCCCGTCAGGAAGTGCACCGGCCGGCCGGCCAGGCGGAGATGGCGCGCGATGACGTCCGACAAGACCTTCTCATAGGCATGACCAAGGTGCGGGGAACCATTGGCGTAATCGATGGCCGTGGTGATGTAGAACGGGCGGGACATGAGGACCCCTATGGAGTAGGGGAGGGGAGGCCCGGAGGACAACCCCGAACCCGGACCCGACCAGGGTCAGACGGCCTCGCTGGCGCGGATGATATGGGGCTGGAAGGCGATTTCGAACCCATAGGACGTCCCTGCCCGGAGAGGCATGGGCTTATCCCTTTGCAAAGTCTGGTAGAAATGGACCTTGCCCCAGCAGGTGCGATGTCGGGAGTTGTCGCTCACGACCTTGGTCTCCGCCCACGCGGCGTGGAAATCATCCTTCAGGACCTCGCAACGGTGCGACTCAGGGCCGAGCACCAAAGCATTGCCGAGCGTCATCCGGGAGTGCGTCGCGGCGATCGGCAGGACGAGCCTGAACTCCTCCAGGGTGACGGCTGACTTCGGCGTCAAAGTGAACCTGCCCACGATACGTCCGCCGTTGAACTCCCAGTCGACCTTCAATGAGCCGATGTTCGCCGAGACTTTCTCGTCGCGATCGATCAGGTCGGGCTGCTCGTACCGGAAATGATAAGTGCCCGCCTTGGCGCCCATGGCGACCTGCGCGTTCTTTCCGTAGAAAGAGGGGGTGTAGACCTTGCCGCCGATGGTGAATTCCGGAAGGAAAGGAGTGGTCTGGACGTTGGAGGGCCAGTCGAAGACTCCCGGCATGTGCGGGAAGGCGAGGGAGTCGCTGAAGCGATGCGAGCCGGCGGAGAGCAACGGCAGGATCACATGCAGTCCCGAGACAGGGTCCTGGTAAGAAAGCAGCCCCTGCTCCTTGCGCGGAGACTTGTCGTAGGAGAAGAAACGGCAGACCGGCAGGCGATTCGCCGGGCGGATGACCTGCAGGTCGCCGCCGATCGTCTTCGCGAGACGGGACCACTGCGACAGGTAACGGGCGGCGTCGAAATTCGCCATCCGGGTGGTATGGCCGGGAATGGTATCGCGCTCGGCGTCGCGGACGACGATCACTCCGTGTTCGGCGTCGAAGAAAGTGGTGAAGAAGTTGGCGTACAGGCGCCGCACCAGGTCGCGGGCCATCGGCTCCTTGTCGACCGCGATCCATCGGTCGCGGAGCGCCTGCAGGAGGAGCGTGATGCAATGCATCTGACCGTAGGCGCCGATGCCGCGGCCGTAGCACCAACCGAGGCCGTCGTCGCGGACGGTGTCCATGATGACGCGGAGGTACTTCTCGGAAAGCGCCCGCAGCTTGGGCAGCTTGGCGTCACGCAGCTGGATGTTGGCATGCAGCTGGAGGGACTGGCGGATGAAGATCAGGGCGACGACGCCGTAGAGATCGAACGCGCCGCCGAAATTCTCCGGATTGGCCGCCTTGGAGGCTTCGTCGTGGAATCCCCCTGTCGAGGCCGCCGCGATGCGGTCCATGAAACGGTCCACGAGCGGACCCGTCTCGTCCTTCTTGGTCAGGCCGAAAGAGAAGCGGCAGACCGCCTTGGCGACATCGAACGCCTGGACGTGGTCGTGATGGTCATGTTCGACGGCCAGCCGTTCGTCGATCAGCCCACGGGTGCTCTCGTCGAGAAGCTCCCAGACCGGATTGCGCTCGCGCGTGGGACCGAAAGCGAGGAGACCCAGGCAGGCGAAAGCCATGCCGTTGTCGGAACCTTGGCTGATGCGGACCTGGGCGGTGATGGTGCGGGCCACGATCTCGGCCAGATTCTGGCGATCGAGGGTGATCTCGCCGGTCGCCCGGAAGTATTCGCCCAAGGCCAAGGCCACGTGCCCCGGCTCGTCGGCGCGGGAAACCTCGCCTTCGACCGGCACGACGGTGCCATCGGGAGCGAGGGAATTGAAGTTGAGTTTGAGGAGGGCCTTGGTCTGGTCCAGGCACTGGCTCGCGAAATTCTGCATGCGAAGGGTCTGGGATTGGGGCAGGGCTCCCCCCTGTCAATGCGACAGTGTAAAATATTCGTTATTATTAAGGTTTCGGGCCCGCCATAACCTTCGCTGGCGCCCTTCAGATCAGGCCTCGAAGACGACCTCCACCGGACAGCGCGACAGGCGAGCCAGGATGTCCCCGTGAGCCTTCAGGGGCCACCAACGGTAGAGATGGATGTCGATGGGCTTCCAAAGGCCGACCCAGCCGCAGATGGTCAGCCCTTCGTCCGCGAACCTCATCCAGCCGGCGGTCGAAGGAAGGAGACCACGTAAGAGCAGGGTGCTCGCCAGGAAGAGCAGGCCGATCAGCAGCGCCCGACGCCCGTCCCGGAACAGGTCGCCAAGCTCGCTCCGGGCCACCCGGGCCCGATAGCCGAAGTAATGCTGGATGGACTCCCGGACCTGGCGGGCGATCAATCCGTCCGCAGGCTGCTT
>JBDKKH010000114.1:0-21205 GCA_039796215.1 Verrucomicrobiota bacterium | reverse complement strand
CCGCCCAGGCCTCGAGGGCGGCGGCTTTCGACCGGGCGAACTTGAACGTCACCCGGAACTCCTCCTCGCATTCGACCTTGCCCTCCCACGTAGAGTGGGAGCGCACCGGGCCGTCGACCTGGGCGCAGGCGGCGAGTCCGGCCGCCACGGCGTCGGCGGCGAACCGGTCGGCCTCCTCGCGCGAGGGCAGCGTGGTCAGCGCGATGGCGACGGCTTCAGTCATGGCCTTCGTTGTCGCCGTTGAGGTAGCGCTCGGTGATGATGTCGATGAGCATGTCGCGCGCTTCCTTGACGCTGTCGACGTGCACGGTCAGGTTGCGGTCCTCGGGCGAGACCATGCCCCACTCGTGGAAGCTCTCGAAGTCGATGGCGTTTTTCCAGAACGATGAGCCGTAGAGCAGGATGGGGAACTGCTTCTTGGTCTTGTGCGTCTGGATCAGGGTGAGCATCTCGAAGAGCTCGTCCATCGTGCCGAAACCGCCGGGGAAAGCCACGAGCGCCTTGGCGAGGTACAGGAACCAGTATTTCCGGACGAAGAAGTAGTGGAACTCGAGGTCGAGCTCGGGGGTGACGTAAGGGTTGTGCTCCTGTTCGAAGGGCAGGGCGATGCCCAGGCCGACGGAGCGCCCGCCGGCTTCGTGCGCGCCGCGGTTGGCGGCTTCCATGATGCCGGGTCCGGCGCCGGAGCAGACGAGGAAGCGCTGCCATTCCGGGAGCTGCATCGACCACTTCGTCATCTCGAAGGCCAGTTCCCGGCAGGCCTCGTAGTAAGCTGAGCTGCGCAGGTTGATCTCGGCGACCCGCAGACGGTGGGCGCATTCGGCGCCGCTGCAGGTCCCGCTGGCGGCCATGGCCTTGGCTTCCTCGAGCTGCCGGCGGGCCACCGCTTCGGGCAGGGTGCGGGCGGACCCGAACATGACCACGGTGTTCCGCACGTTGTGTTGCTTGAAGCGGTGGTGGGGCTCCGTCATCTCCGTCAGCACCCGGATGCTGCGGGCCTGCGGGCTGAGCATGAATTCAGGGTTGAGATAGGCCTTGGGCGGGGTGGGCCGTCGTTTGCCTGGTTCGGGGGTCATCAGGCTATCCTCCCCCATCGCCGGCTCCTGCCAAGCCGGGAAGCGTGGGGCTTGACAGCCTCGGGACTGGTCTTTTGGGTAATTCCTTACAGCCATGCATCCGACCTATCGCCCGTCCAAGATTTCCCGCGCCCGCAAGTGCGGTTTCCGCGCTCGTTCCAAGACCCCGGGCGGCCGTAAGGTGCTCGCCAAGCGTCGCGCCATCGGTCGCAAGCGCCTCGGCGCCTCCTAAGACCTATGCGTCTCCCGCGGGAGCGTCGAATTCGCGCCTCGGCCGAGTTCAACCGCCTCCGCCAAGAAGGCTCGCGACTCGATTGCGGGCCTTTTCTTTTGAATTTCCGGCAGACGGGCGAGGCCCTCCCGGCCCGTTTCGCCGTCATCGCGGCCAAGAAGAATCTCCCCCTGGCCGTCGACCGTAACCGGGCGAAGCGTCTCTCCCGTGAATTATTCCGGACCGACCCCGCCGCATTTCCGGCCGGATGGCAGGTCGTCCTGGTGATCCGCTCGGGGATGCTGAAGCGTTCCCTTGGCGACCTGCGCAAGGTCTATGCCGCGGCGGCCGCGCGGATCACCGCCCCGCCTAAGGCATCCGCCTCATGAGCGGCCCGCGACCTTCCCCGCTGGCTTGGCTGGCCATGGCGCTGGTGCGTTTTTACCAGCGTTTCATCTCCAGGCCCTTGCACATGATACCCGGCTCGGGTTGCCGCTATCACCCGTCGTGCTCGGCCTATACGGCCACGGCTTTGAGCCGGCATGGGTTCTTCAAGGGGGGGTGGCTCGGTTTCAGGCGGATCTGCCGATGCCATCCATGGGGCGGATCCGGTATCGACGAGGTGCCGGAATGAGCTCGGCGGGGCGGTCTTTAAAGACTCGCTCTCGAGGGTTGATTTTCCGATGAGTGTGCGGGTGAAAGTTCTGTTTTCCAAGTTGCTGGAATCACGGCAGGGCGGAACGCTGCTCTTGGCGCTGACTTACGTCCTCCTTGGAACCCTGCTGCGACTCGGGTTGCTGCTGGCCGCTGCTTCGGAACTGACCTGGGGATGGTCGACTTGCGCCGTCTTTGTCGTGGGTGGCTTGTTCGATCTTTTCATGGCTTGGTTGCTCACTTTGCCGATGGGGTTGCTGAGCGCGGTCTGGCCGCCCAGCTGGTCGGCATCCCCTTGGGGCCGTTTCCCGTTGCGAGCGGCCTGGATTTTCGGAGCCGGCCTCTTAGTCTTCTGGAAGATCTCCGAGATCCTCTTCTGGGAAGAGTTCGGCGTCCGGTTCAACTTCATCGCCGTCGATTACCTCGTCTACACGACCGAGGTCCTCAAGAACATCAAGGAGTCCTACAACCTCCCCCTCATCATCGCCATCGTGGTCTCCGCGGCGGCCGGCCTCTTCCTGCTCTGGCGCCGTCTCGGATGGGTGCGTCGCTGGACGGACGGCGCCATCGCCGACGTCGCCCCGCGCTGGCGGGCCTTGGCCTGGCTGCTCGCCCCGGTCGTCGCGCTGCTGCTGACGGCGTATTTCGTCGGCCGCCGCGACCTGAAGGCCTCCTCCGTCGAGCATGCCGGCCTGGCCGAACGGCTCACGGCGGGCTTGCGCCACATGGGCGCGCCGCAGCCGGGCTGGGTCAACAGCTACGAGACCGAGCTCGCGAAGAACGGCGAGTACTCCTTCCTGGCGGCGTTCTGGGCCAATCAGCTGGAGTGGAAACGTTTCTACCCCTCGCGTCCCGATGCGGTGGCCCAGCTCCGGGCGACCTTGCTGGCCCAGGGGGGCGTCCCGGCTTCGACCGACCTCAATGATATCACCCGTCGGATCAGTCCCGCCGGTCCGGCGCGTCGGCTGAACGTGATCCAGATCACCATCGAAAGCCTGAGCGCGGAATATCTCGGTTGTTACGGTTCGCCGGAATACCAGTCCAAGGGGCTGACTCCCCATCTCGACCGCATCGCCCGCGAATCCCTGTGGTTCTCGCGTTGTTACGCCGGCGGGACGCGGACCGTCCGCGGCATGGAGGCGCTCTCGCTGGCGTTGCCTCCGATCCCCGGCCAGTCGGTCCTCCGTCGCGCCGGCTGCGAAGATCTCATGACGCTGGGCTCCGCCCTGCGCTCCCAAGGTTACGAGACGTCCTTCCTCTACGGCGGCGACGGTTTCTTCGATAACATGAACTATTTCTTCGGGTCGAACGGCTACCGCGTCGTCGACCTGCCGATCCAGCTGCAGGCGGGCAAGCGGCCGACCTTCGCGAACGCGTGGGGCGCCTGCGACGAGGACGCGTTCGCCTGGTCGTTGGACGAAGCCGACCGGGCGCACGCCGCGGGCAAGCCTTTCCATCACTTCGTGATGACGACTTCCAACCACCGTCCCTACACCTGGCCGGCCGGCAGGATCGACCCGAAGTTCGTCAACCGCGAGGGCGGCGTGGCCTATACCGACCACGCCATCGGCGCCTTCCTCCGGGCCGCCGCGGACAAGCCTTGGTTCAAGGACACGGTCTTCGTCATCGTCGCCGACCACTGCGCCTCGGTGGCCGGGAAGCGCGAGCTGGAGATCCGCAAGTATGAGATCCCGCTCTTCATCTGGTCGCCCGGCAACATCGCTCCGCGCAAGGTCGAGACGATGATGAGCCAGATCGACGTGGCCCCGACCGTGCTCGGCCTGCTCGGCGTGGAATATCGTTCCCGTTTCGTAGGCGCCGACGCGCTCAGCCCCGCCTACCGTCCACGTGCTTTCATCAGCAACTACCAGAAGATCGCCATGCTGCGTCCGGACGGTCTGATGACCGTGCTCAAGCCGGTCCGTCAGGCTGTCCAGTACCAGGCCGACCTCGCGACCGGGGCGCTGACTCCCGTGACCGCGCCCGACGCCGCCGCCATCGACGAGACCATCCTTTATTATCAGGGAACCGATGAACTCTTCCATCAAGGCGGACTCCGTAATCCCGGTCGTTAAACCCGCGTCGTTGGCGGCGCCCGCGCTGCTGATCGCCTTGGTGGTCGTCGGCTTCGGTCTCCCCGGTCTGGGCGGGGAGGCGGTCGACCTCTGGTTCCAATCGCTCTTCTGGGACGGCCAGGGCTGGCTCGTCCCCCACAAACATCCGGTCGGCATGGTCTTGGCCTACCGTGGTCCCAAGGCCCTGATCATCCTCGCGGCGGTGGTGCTCATCGGCGTCGCCCTCTTTCGCCCTCGCCGCCGCGTCCGCGCTCTTTTCCTGCTGGCCTGTTTCGCTCTGGTGCCGGTCGTCTGCACGCAGCTGCGCGCGGTCAGCCACATGGCCACCCCGCTGGACCTGAAGCTGTACGGCGGCGCCCATGATCATCTGCTGTTGTTCCAGCCGAAGCCGCCCGGCTATCCCTGTCATGCTTTTCCCGCCGGCCATGCGAGCGGGGGCTTCGCCTTGATGGCGTGCTATTGGGTCCTCACCGAACGACGCTGGCGCGGGCTCGCCCTCGGGTTGGGGGTGGGCGCCTGGATGGGCTTCTATCAGATCGCCCGCGGCGAACACTTCCTCTCGCACACCCTCGCCACGGGGCTGATCGCTTGGTTGCTCTGCGCCGGCCTGGCGTGGGCCATGCGCGGCCCGTTGAGCCGGGAGGTCAGTTCGTCCAATTGACGATGTTGTCGGCCCGGAAGGGTCCGGCGACATTGCCCGTCTCGTCGAAATAGGTCGGGGGCACGATGCCGCTGCGCGTCATGGTGCTGGAAGTGTCCCAGTATTCGTTCGCCGGAGGCGGTACGCCTTCCGCGGCCGGGGCCACGAACTTCACGCCGCAGGAGACGACCAGGAAACCGGGTGATTTCCAGTCGGTGAAGCGGACGAGGGCGCGGTAGCGGTAGTCGTAAGGATTGCCCCAGGCGTCGACGATCTCCCGACAGGCGGGCGTCGAGCCCCCGCGCCAGTCATTGTTCGTGATGGCGGAATTGTCGTTGGTGGTGACATCCTCGACGCCGAGGAAGGGGCGCTGCACGCGGGTGGTCCCGCCGGGGAGCGCGGCGTTGTCGAATTCCAGCAGCGTGGGGGCGCTGCCGGCGGTCACGATCCGGATGACGCGTCGGCCGACCAACTGGTCGAAAAGATCGCGGCGGAAGCTGTCGTCCGAGCCTGAAGCGCTGCAGGGGAAGTCGCCGTAAGCCTTGCGGTAGCTCTGGCAGGCCATCGCGATGCTCTGGATGTCGCCGCGCGATTTCGCCCGGTTGCGGCTGTCGCTCGCCGCCTTGAACATCCCGAAGCTGATCGAGGCGAGGATGCCTACGATCAGGATGACGACCAGCAGCTCGATGAGGGTGAAGCCGGGGCGGCGGACGACGGGGCGGCGCATGGGGCTCAGATGTGGCGGGAGTCGTTCTCGTCCTTCTTGACGTAGCCGGAGTCCTGGCGCTGGTGGTTGACCGCGTTCTTCTTGAGATAGGCCTGATAGACGTCGTCCGCGGACATGCCGAGCACCTGGGCGATGGAGATGAGGAAGTGGAAGAGGTCGATGACCTCGACGCGGGCGTTCTGCTCGTCGAACTTCTGGTACTTGGCCCACCACTTCCAGGGCACGGAATCGGTGAGTTCGGCCATTTCCTGCTGCATGGCGCGCAGGTAGTTCAGCACCCACTTGATCTTCTCCTCCTCGGTCATGCCGGCGGTTTCGACGCCGATGCGCTTGTTGAGCGCCTGCTGCATCTGGAAGATTTCTTCGAGCTTGTCGGACATAGGCTCGATTTAGGCGGCTGGCCTCGTCCGGGGCAATCCCGGAAGCACCCCCGGCCTCGCCCCTGGCCCGAATTGTTCTTTGCAGGGAAGGGCGGACTGTGTCTTCCTGTCCGCGTGTCCGCCACCAGCCTCATCGTTCCGCTCCGCAAGCCCGAAGTCCTCGCTCCGGCCGGGGAATGGGACTGCGTCCGGGCGGCGGTCGAGAACGGCGCCGACGCGGTGTTCTTCGGCGTCGGCCGGTTCAACGCCCGCGTCCGGGCCAAGAACTTCGAGGAGGCCGACCTGCCCGAGCTCATGGCCTATCTCCACGGCCGCGGGGTCAAGGGCTACGTGACCTTCAACACGCTCATCTTCCCCGACGAGCTGGCCGAGGCCGCCCGCACGCTCCGGTCGATCGTCGCGGCCGGCGTCGACGCCGCCATCGTCCAGGACCCGGGGATCTGCCGGCTCATCCGCCGGATCTCGCCCGACTTCCCGATCCACGCTTCGACGCAGATGACGGTCACGAGCGCGGCCGGCGTGGATTACGCCCGCGGGCTCGGCGCTTCGTTGGCGGTGCTGGGCCGCGAGGTCTCGATCCCCGAGATGCAGAAGCTGCAGGCGGAACAGGCCGCCAAGGGCGAGCTCCTCGACCTCGAAGTCTTCGTCCACGGGGCGCTCTGCGTCGCTTATTCCGGCCAGTGCCTGACCAGCGAATCCCTCGGCGGCCGTTCGGCCAACCGCGGCGAATGCGCGCAGGCCTGCCGCCTGCCTTACGAGCTCGTGGTCGACGGCGTGGTCCGCGACCTGGGCGACAAGGCCTACCTGCTCTCGCCTCAGGACCTGGCCGGCATCGAGGTCGTGCCCGACCTGATCCGCGCCGGCATCCGCTCGCTCAAGATCGAAGGACGCCTGAAGTCCCCGGAATACGTGGCGGCCATCACGAAGGCCTACCGACGCGCGGTGGACGCCGCCTGGGAGGCGCTGACGCGCGGCGCCGACGCCGACCGCGCCGCCTTGCAGGTCCGTCAGGAGGAAGACTACGCGATGCAGATGACTTTTTCGCGCGGCCTCCACACCGGCTGGCTCCGCGGCATCGACAACCAGCAGCTGGTGCACGCCCGTTTCGGCAAGAAGCGCGGCGCCTGCCTCGGCACCGTCGTCGACGTCGCCGCGAACGGCGTGACGATGCGCCTCGAAGGGCCGCTCAAGCCGGGGGACGGCGTGGTCTTCGACCAAGGCAAGCCGGCCGAGCGCGAGCAGGGCGGCTTCGTCCATGGCCTGGAGCCGGCCCGCGGCGGGCTGACGTTCGTCCGTTTCGGGCGCGAAGACGTCGACTGGTCCCAGGTCAGACCGGGGGCCATTCTCTGGAAGACCAAGGATCAGGAGCTCGACAAGCGTCTGCACGATTCCTGGGACCGCGAGAAGGCCAACTACCGCCGCCCCCTGCGCGCCAAGGTGATCGGTCGCCTCGGTCAGCCCCTCCGGGTCGAATTCAACGACGGCGAAGGCCATGTCGTGGCGGGCGAGTCCGCGATGCCCTGCGCCGCGGCGGAGAAGCGTCCGATGGACGTCAACACCTTGCGCGATCAGCTGGGCCGCCTCGGCGACACGGGCTTCGCGCTGGGCGACCTGCAAGCCGACCTCGAAGGCGCGCTCATCGTCCCCGTCAGCGAGCTGAACCGTCTCCGTCGCGACCTCGCCGAACAGCTCACGAAGCTCCGCAGCCAGCCGCTCCGCTGGACGCTCCTGCCTTACGAGGAGGCTTCGACCAAGGTGGCCGCCTTCGAGCCGCGTCGCCCGGACGAGCCCGAGATCGTCGTCGTCATCCGCGAGCCCGAGCAGCTCGAGCCGGCCCTCGCGAGCGGAGCCCGCGTCATCTACGCCGAATACGAGGACCCCAAGAAGTTCCGCGCCGCCGTCGCCCGCGTCCGCGCCTACGAGCAGGAAGCCGGCCGCAAGGTGGAGTTCTGGGCGATGGGGCCGCGCATCCACAAGCAGGGCGAAGGCCGGATCAGCGAGATCGTCCTCTCCTGCGAGGCCGACGGCTACCTGGTGCGTAATCACGAGGACCTCCGCGCCTTCAAGGGCCGGCGTCTCCGCGGCGACTTCTCCCTCAACGTCGCCAACGGCCTGACCGCCGAGTGGCTCATGCGCGAGCACGCCCTCGAGGGCCTCACGGCTTCCTACGACCTCGACTCCGAGCAGGTCACGGCGCTGCTGCGGTCCGCTCCGGCGGAATGGTTCGAGGTCACGATCCACCAGCACATGCCGATGTTCCATATGGAGCACTGCGTGTTCTGCACCTTCCTCTCCAAGGGCAAGGATTACCGAGACTGCGGCCGGCCGTGCGAGAAGCACCGTGTCAAGCTGCGCGACCGCGTCGGCGCCGAGCACATCCTCAAGGCCGACGCCGGCTGCCGGAACACGCTCTTCAATTCGCGCGCCCAGACCGGGGCCGAATACGTCACGCAGCTGCTCTCCCTGGGCGTCCGCCGTTTCCGCGTCGAATTCGTCGACGAGGACGCCGCGACGGTCACCCGCACCCTCGAGAAGTACCAGGCCCTCCTCCGGGGGGACCTCGACGGCACCGCGCTTTGGAACGACCTCAAGGTCCTGAACCAGCTGGGCGTCACGCGGGGCACGATGCGGGTGCGGCTCTGATGCTTGGCGTTTGACCATCTCCGGACGCGGGGCAGTCTCGGGGCATGGATCGTCGCACCTTCCTCTCCCTCGCCGCGGGGTTGCCCGCGCTCGCCGCTTTCGGCCAGACTCCTTCGGCCCAAGGCTCCGCCCAGGCCCCGATCGGCGGCATGGATAAGAAGAAGGCCGCCGACTTCGCCGCCGCCGGTTATGCTTACATGGAGCTCTCGCTCGCGGCCGAACTCATCCCCGGCAAGGGCGACGAGGCCTTCGCGAAAGCCTTGCCGCTGCTCAAGGGCCTGCCCGCGCCGCTGACCTTCCTCAACGGCTTCATCGGCGGCGATATCCCGATGGTCGGTCCCGACGCCCAGCACGATAAGGTGGAAAAATGGGTGCGGACGGCTTTCCCCCGCGCGCGTCAGCTCGGCGTCGGCGTCATCACCGTGGGGTCGGGTGCCTCGCGCCGTTGCCCCCAGGGCTTCGACCTCGCCAAGGCCCGCGCCCAGTTCTCGGCCGTCCTCGGCCGGATCGCCCCGATCGCCCGCGATAACGGCATCCGTCTGACGATCGAGAACCTCAACACCGCCGAGACCAATCTCGGCACGAGCATCGCCGAATCGGTCGAGATCATCACGGCCGCGGGTCCGGACGTCTTCCTGACCGCCGACCTCTACCATATGATGCGCGACGACGATCCGGCCGCCGAGCTCCGCAAGGCCAAGGGGCGCCTCATCCATTGCCACGTCGCCGAGAAGGAGCTGCGCAGCGCGCCCGGCACGAAGGGCGATGACTTCCGTCCGCACCTGCGCGTGCTCAAGGAGCTCGGTTATGCCGGCGCTTACAGCTTCGAGTGCGGCTGGGCCAAGTCGGTCACGCCCGACAAGGCCATCGCGGCGTTCCGGCAGCAGCTCGCCACGCTCTGATCACTCCTCGCCGCGCAGGCGGGGGAGCAGGCCCGTGACGCGGCGCGAATCCGCCGCGTTCCGCACCGCCATGGCGTAGGCGGTCGGGTCGCCCACGAGGACGACCTGCTTCCGTCCGCGGGTGACCGCGGTGTACACGAGGTTGCGCGCCAGCATGATGCTGTGCTGGCGGAGCAGCGGCACCACGACGGCCGGGAACTCCGATCCCTGGGACTTATGGATGCTCACCGCGTAGGCCAGATGCAGGTCGCCCTGTTCGCCGCGTTCGAGCTCCACGCGGGCGCCGTCGAAATCGATGAGCAGGGTGCCTTCCTCGTTCTGGCCGAGCACCACGCCGAAGTCGCCGTTGAAGACGTTCTTGTCGTAGTTATTGCGCGTCTGGATGACTTTGTCGCCGGGCTGGACCCTTCCCGGACGCGCGTCGGCGCCGCGCAGGCGCCCCTGCAGCGCCTGGTTGAAGGCCTGGATGCCGCCCGTCCCCTTGTGCATCGGCGCGAGCACCTGGATGTCGCGCAGCGGATCCAGCCTGAGGGCCTTGGGAAGGATGTCGCAGCAGAGCTTCGTCACCATGGCCACGCAGGCCTCGGGGTCGTCGACGCGGACGAAATGGATGTCCTGGGTGAAATCCAGCTTCGTCGGATCTTCGACGGGGGTCGGCGGGGTGGCGTCGGCGTGCAGGATGCCGTGCGCCACCGTCACGATGCCGCTGCGGGCGCCTTGGCGGAAGACCGTGTCGAGGCGTGTGACGGCCGCGGCCCCGGAATCGATGAGGTCGCCCAGCACGTTGCCGGCGCCGACCGAAGGGAGCTGGTTGACGTCGCCGACGAGCAGCAGGTGCGCCGTGCCTGGGACGGCCCGGAGCAGGGCCGCCGCGAGCTTCGTATCCAGCATCGAGGATTCGTCGATGATGACGAAATCCGTCGCCAAGGGGTTCTCGGCGTTGGCCGTGAAGCCGCCTTCCAGGGGGTCGAACTTGAGCAGGCGGTGGATGGTCGAGGCCGGCACGCGCGTGGCCTCGGTCATCCGCTTCGCGGCGCGGCCCGTCGGCGCGCCGAGCGCCATCCGCACGCGCTTGGCTCCGAGGATGTCGCAGAGCGCCTTGAGGATGGTCGTCTTGCCCGTGCCGGGGCCGCCGGTCAGCACCGTGACCTTGTTCTGCAAGGCCATGAGGACGCCCGCCGCCTGCGCGGGCGAGAAGGCGAAGCCGGCGCGGGCCTGGGCCCATTCGACGGCCTTGTCGGCGACGATCGCGGGCAGGCCGGAGGGCGTGGCGAGGAAGCGCTGGACGGAGGCGGCGATGGACTTCTCCGCGCTCTCCTGCGGACGAAGCTGCACGAGGCGGAGGCCGCGGGTCGGGAGCACGCCCACGGCTTTCTCCTCCATCAGCTTGCGCAGCCGGTCATGGACGATCGTCTTGTCGACTTCGAGGAGTTCGGTCGCCTTCTCCAACAGGCCTTCGTCCGGGAAGGCGCTATGGCCTTCGCCTTCGAGTTCCTGCAGCGTGTGCAGGATGCCCGCGTCCACGCGCTGCGGTCCGGCCGTGGGCAGGCCGAGATTGCGCGCGATCTTGTCCGCGGTCTTGAAGCCGACCCCTTCGACCTCGCGGCAGACTCGATACGGCTCGGTGGTGAGCACCTTCTTGGCGTCCTGGCCGTAGGCCTTGACGATGCGCACGCAGAGCGCGTTGGTGACGCCGTAGGTCTGCAGGAAGACCATCACTTCGCGCAGGGCCTTCTGGTCCTCCCAGGCGGCCTTGATCGACTTCGCCCGGCCGGGGCCGATGCCTTCGACTTCGCGCAGGCGTCCTGACTGGTTGGAGATGATGTCGAAAGTCCGGACGCCGAACTTGGCGACGATCTTGTCGGCATAGGTCTTGCCGATGCCCTTGATCAGTCCGCTTCCCAGGTATTTGCGGATGCCGTGGACGGAGGAAGGGAGGCGCGAACTGAAGGTGCGCACCCGGAGCTGGGCGCCGTGCGAAGGGTGGCGTTCCCAGTGCCCGTTCACATCGACGGTCTCGCCGCACTGCAGGCCCGTCATGTTCCCGAGGATGACGACCTTCTCGCCCGCTTCGGGCGCGAGTTCGGCGATGGTGAAATGCGTCTCCTCGTCGAGCCACAGGATGCGCTCGACCACGCCCGAAAGGGTGGTTTCGGGGCCGCGCGGAGTCTCCCGGGGCGGTGACATGTTTCGAGCCAATCACCCCCGCGGGGCGGGAGCGAAAAGAAAATCAACCCAGACCGAAGGCCTCCCGGCCGAGCTCGGCCAGGCCGGCGTGGATCGTGTCCGGGGCGTATGGGGCGAGTTCCTCGGCGGTATGGCTGCCGGTCGTGACGCAGTGGATGGCGGCCAGCCGGCCGTTGCGGGCGGTGGCGATGTCGAAGGGCGAATCCCCGACCATGACCGTGCGGGCGGGGTCGGCTCCGAGCCTGGAGAGCACGAAGTGGGTGAACTCCGCCTGAGGCTTGCGCCAAGGATGCGCGTTCGTGCCGAAGACGTCGTCGACCGAGTCTTCCAAGCCGAGGTGCCGGATGATCTGCTTGGAATTGGCGTCATCCTTGTTCGTGTAGACGGCGACCCGGACGCCCCTCGCGCGTAGCGCGACCAGGATCTCGCGGCAGCCGGGATAGGCCCGGAGACCGTGGAACATCACCGAGGGGAAGTGTTCGCGGAACAACCGGGTCGCGGTCGGGGCGTTGGCCTCGCCGGCCAGCTTGACCACCGTGACGTTGACCGAGCCGCCGACGGCGCGGCGGATCTCCTCCAAGGTGACGCCGGGGAGCCCCATCATGCTCATGACGTCATCATAACAGCGATGGATGGCTTCGAAGTTATCGACCAGCGTGCCATCGAGGTCGAAAAGGACGGTTTCAGGGAGGGGGCGGGCCATGGCTGGCCCTCATCAGGCGGGTTATCGGCGGGTTTCCAAGTTTGGAATTGAAGGGTGGGGCGGCCGACCTACTTTGCCGTTTCGCACCTATGAGCTTCTCGCTGGATCTTTCCAAGCCCCTCGGCCGCGTCGGCCTGGCCATCAACACCGTCCTGCTGGCGGCTATTTTCTACGGCGTCTCCGTCGGGGCTTATCACTACATGAGCCACACGCTGCCGGAATCCACCGCGCACGCCCAGGAGGCCGCCGCCAAGGCCGCCTTGGTCGAGAAGGCCGTCGCCAAGGCCAAGACCGCCGCCAAGGGGAAGGCTTTTGACGCCGCCGCCGCCCAGGCTCAGGCCGAGTCCGCCGTCGCCGCCGACTTCAAGAAGCAGGCCGAGGAGATCCACCACCACGCGGTGGAAGGCTGGGCGCCGTTCGCCGTCTTCCTGCTGATCCTGTCGGCGGTCTTCTTCGCCGGGTTCCTGTCGGTCTATGTCCAGCGCCGCGCCAACGACGGCGGCCTCAAGGGCCTGTGGATTTTCACCAACCACCTCGGTGCCTGGGCTTTCGCCTCCTATATCGCTTTTTATCCCTTCCTGGCCGCTCATGGCCTGCGTAATGCCTGGGCTCCGGCGCTGATCGGCGGTCTCGTACTCCTCCTTCCCGTGCTCTTCGCCGGCGAAGGCCATCACGACCATGATCATGGCGACGGCCACGATCACGGCCACAGCCACTGAGCCGGGTCAGAGCGACGAGGTCGCTCCGAAGTCGAAGACCGTGTGGCTGATGAGCCCGCGTTCGAGCACGGCCAGATCGCTGCGGGGGTCGATGCCGATCGCCTCCCCGTCGTTCCAGGCAAAAGCGTAGCCGGTGGCCGTAGCCTTGAAGAGGCAGCCGTGCCGGACGAGGGCCGGCGTGGTCCGTTCCATTTCGGTGTGCTCCGTCACGGTCGCCGGATAGTTCAGGCTGTGGACCATCAAGGGACGGGCGGGCGGGCGGCCCAGCAGGCCGTAAGCGAAGCGCGCGGCATGCCGGGCGGCGGCGTCGAGGTGCGGGCGGAGCGCCGCGGGGCAGGCCGAGGAGTTGCGATGGATCTGCTCGAAGAGGCTCTGTTCAAGGTCGAGCGAGCAGGCCACGGCCGGCAGGCCCCATGCGGTGCCTTCGGTCGCGCCGGCGAGCGTGCCGGAGCTCAGGCAGAGGGGCATCGTCGCGTTGAAACCGATGTTGATGCCCGAAAGCACCACGTCGGGCCGCGTCGGCAGCAGGTGGCCTAGGGCGATGTTGACGCAGTCCGACGGGGTGCCGTCGATGGACCAGGCGCGCTCCCCGAGTCCGGGGTAATCCGTCACGGTGACCTCGCGGTGGCGGCTGAAGGCCCGCCCGATCCAGCTTCTTTCGCCGGCCGGGGCCGCGACGAGGACCCGGAAGCCCGCGGACTCGCACGCGGCGGCCAGGGCGTGGAGAAACGCGGCGTTGATGCCGTCGTCGTTGGTCAGCAGGGCGGTGGGTTTCATCCTCAAAGGTCAGGAGCGGGCTCCGGGCGGGTGGTTTTCCAGTCCGGCGATCTGGTCGCGCAAGGCCGCGGCCGCCTCGTAGTCCTCGACTTTGAGCGCCTCCTGGAGCTGGACGCGGGCTTTGGTCAGGCGCGCTTCCCGGTCGGCGACAGGGTCGAAAGGCCGGCGTCCCTGGTGCTCGAGTCCGGGCTGGATCCGGGCGATGGTCGCCAAGGCCTGGGCGGCGTGCGTCTCGTAGCAGGTCGGGCAGCCGAACCGATGCACGCGGTCGTAATCCGCCCAGCGGAACCCGCAGGCCGGGCACTTGCTGCGACCGGCGGGCGAGGGTACCGCCAGCTTGAGGCCGAGGGCCAAAGAGGGGAGGATGGCGTCGGCCATGAGCGAAGGGCAGCCTTGGCAGCAGGCATAGGTCTCCGCCTTTCCCCCGGCGACGAGCGTGAAGTAGGTCGTGGGCGTCTGGGCGCAGCCTTGGCAAGATGGCGGACGAGGAATCAAGCCCCAGACAGTGTCACCGAACAGGTCCGGATTCAAGTGCGACCCGAACCTTTTCAGGTTGAAGCCTTCGCTTCGCCGGATTGCCTATCAAACCAATGCTTTCTCCCGTTTTGATGCTCGTGTTGGCCGAGGCTGAAAAAGGCGCCCTCTGGTATTTCAAGCAGATGGACAGCGCCGGCATGGCCGTGGCCGTCGTCCTGGGCATCTGCTCTTTCATCGGCTGGGGCGCCATGATCCAGAAGTGGTCCGACGTCCAGGAACTGCGCCGTCGTAACCATGCCTTCGAACGTCGTCTGCGGGACGAGCCGTCCGTCGTCGCCCTCAATTTCCCGCGGGGTTCCAATCTCGGTCCGTACGAATTCCTCGTCGCCGAAGCGGTGTCCGCCGTGCAGCGCCATAAGGGCCGGCTTGTCCGGCCGGCCGACGTCACGCTCTGCATGGGTCACGTCGAGAACGCCGTCCAGCGCGGCGTCGCCCGGACGATGGTCAAATACGAGGACAAGATGGTGCTGCTCAGCTCGCTCGTCTCCGGCGGCCCGTTCCTTGGCCTGCTGGGCACGGTGTGGGGCGTGATGGTCACCTTCGGCGCGCTGACCGAGAAGGCCAGCATCGCGCAGCTCGCCCCGGGCGTCTGCGGCGCGTTGGTGACGACCACCCTCGGCCTGCTCGTGGCGATCCCCGCGACCTTCGGTTATAACTATCTCCTCACGCAGGTGAAGATCATGACCACGGAGCTGGAGAATTTCGCGAGCTCGCTCGCGGACCGCGTCGAGCTTGAGCTCGAAGGCGAGGCTCGTCGGAATTTCGAGGCCGCCCAGGAACGCGAGCGCCTCCAGCGCGCGTCGGCCCCGGCCGTCGGCGTCCCCGTCGCGTCCCCTGCGCCGGTCGAAGCGCCGCCCGCGGCCCTCCCGGGCTGGGAAGACGCGCAATAAGCCCCGCGATGGCCCGCTCTTTCTCCAAGCCCAATCGCCTGCACGTGCTCAATGAGCTCAACGTGACGCCGATGCTCGACCTCTGCTTCGTGCTGCTGATCATCTTCATGATCTCCACGCCGGTGCTGGAGCAGACCACGGCGGTCGAACTGCCCAAGGCGGAAAAAGGCGCGGGCCGTTCGCCCGACTCCAAGGAGAAGTACCGGATCGTGAGCATCGACCGCTCGGGCGCGCTCACCATCGGACAACGCGCGGTCACGCAGGCCCAGCTCGAGGCGGAATTCGCGACCATCGCGGCCCTGCCGGAAGCCGAACAGCCCGTCATCCGCATCCGCGGAGACGGCACGCTTTCGTACCAGCGGATCATCGACATCCTGTCGACCGCCAAAGCCAAGGGCCTGACCAAGGCCGGGCTCGATACGGAGACCCGCTGACGATGTCCGCCGACGGCAAAGGCTGGGTCGGTTCCGTCGCGGTGCATCTGGGCATCCTGGCGGCCATCATCGGTTTCTCCTGGTATGCCGCGCGCCATCCGGCCGAGACGATCTACCCTGAAGACCCTCTGCTGGTGAGGCTCGACGGGATTCCGAACAAGCGTCCGGGCGAGGTCGGCAAGGCGGCCGGCGTGGCGAAAGGCGCCGAGACGGGCTCGGACACCGGGATCGCCCGCATCAAAGTCCCGAAGCTCAACGTCGAGAAGATCCTCCGCGAACGCGAGGAGGCCGAGCATGCGAGCCGGTCGTCCGCGGCTTCGGCCAAGAGCCTGGCCAAGAACAGCTCGAAAGGGTCCGCTTCGCCGGGCAAGAGCGGGAAGACGACTTTGAGCGAGTTCAATCAGGGCAAGTCCGGCCGCGCGGGTTCCGGCGCGAAGTCCGGCGGCATCGGCGGCGTGTCCGTCAAGAAGGGTCGCAGTTACGGCACGGGCGACAACGGCGGCGAAGGCGGCGCGGGTTCCGCCCAGGCGCTTTACGCCGGGGAAGTCCAGGCCCGCCTGCGCACGGCTTGGAACGAAGTCGTGGCCGCCGAAGGCGCGTCGGTCGCGAACGGCGGCACCTGCGGCGTGACGGTCGCCGTGGACGCCTCAGGCTTCGTCACTTTCGCCACCTGGCTTCGTCGTCCCGCTGACCCGCGGATGCAGGAACTGGTGCGGCGAGCCTGCGGGATGATCGGCAACTGCGGCCGGCCTCCCGATGGCAAGTCCTTCCGCATCGATTTCGCCAGCGTCAGCCTGTCCGACGGCTGAGGCCGGCTCAGTCGCGGACCTCGAGCACGAGCTGGACCTCGACCGAGACCCCGAGCGGCAGTCCGTTGACCGAGACCGCGGCGCGCGCGTGCTTGCCGGCGTCGCCGAAGACCTGCAGGAGGAATTCGGACGCGCCGTTGAGCACCTTGGGGCTGTCGCTGAAGCCGTCGACGCCGTTGACGAAACCGTTGACCATCACCACGCGGCTGACGCGGTCCAGGGAGCCCAGGGCGGCCTTGGCGTTGGCGAGGGCGTTGAGCGTGCAGAGTCTCGCGGCTTCGGCGGCCTGGACGAGGTCGACTTCCCGGCCCACCTTGCCGAGCGAAGCGACCTTGCCGTCTTTCATCGGCAGGGTCCCGGCGAGGTAGAGGAGGTTGCCGGTGCGGACGGCGGGCACGTAGGCGCCGGCGGCGGCGGGCGGGGTCGGCAGGGTGAGGCCGAGTTCGGCGAGGCGGGCTTCGACGGAGGACATAAGATCAGAACCAATACTTGGGCCAGCGGGCCTCGCGGCGCAAGTTGTGATAGCAGAGCGCGACCAGGACGATCAGGGCGGCGCCGGCGAGGGTGGGGAAAAGCAGGAACGTCCAAGGAGCCTGGTTCAGGGCGAAGATGATCAGCGGATTGGAGCAGGCCGGCGGATGGACCGCCCGGGCGAGCTTCATCAGCCCGATGGCCGCCCCGACCGCGAGCGCGGGAGCCCACCACTGCCCGGCGAACAGGTGGGCTCCGGCGAGACCGCAGGCGCTGCCGAGGAGATGCCCCAGGAGCACGTTGCGCGGCTGCGCGAACGGCGAATCAGGATAGGCGAAGACGAGCAGCGAGCTGGCGGCGAAGGTGCCGAGCAGCAGCATGACCTCGAGTTCGCGGGTCAGGTAGGACAATCCTCCGATGACGACGACCGCCGCCAGGACCGTGGCGACGACCGAGGTCGCGGAGGAACGGGGCGGGAGTTCGGCCCGGTCGCCCCGCATCTTGCGGAGGAGTTCCAAGGCCCGGCCTTACTTCACCCGCTTGATGCCTTCGATGACTTCCTGGATCATCTCCCGGCTGCGGGCCTTGATCTCGCGGCTCAACGCGGTGTCCGAGGCGCCGAGGGCGCGGCGTGACTGGCTGTAGGATTGGGCGAGCACGGTCTCCTTGTTGCGGGTGATCGTGGCGTTGTCGCGCACCGATAGGATGACGTCGGCGTTGTAACGGCCCAGGCCGCGGTCGAAGCGGACCTCGATCACGAGCATCGGGGTGGCGGCCTCGGCGCCCAGTCCTTCGATGGCCTTGGGCGTGAGGTTGGCCCGGCGCATCTCGAGCTCCATGCCGTCGCGGATCTCGCCGCGCAGGTCGACTTCCTCCGGACGGTTCTCGGAGGTGATGACGTCGATGTAGAAATAGGTGATGCCGCGCAGCTTGGCGAAGGCCTTGTCGTCGGCGCCGGCAGGCCGGAGGGGTTCGACCTGGGCCATGCCCGAGGCGGCGAAGAGGGCGAGGAGCAGGGGGAGGGCGAGGGGGCGCATGAGGAGGAACTTAGAAGGTCGGTCCGTCTCTTCAATCCCCTTTCGCCGGTTCGAGCCGGACCGCGGTGAAGGGATGCTGGTCCAGGAGGGTGGGATGCCATCCTTTCACCTCGGGACGGATCAGGAACTTATTCTTATTAAACACGACCGGGAGCACGGGCGCCTGCGTGATGAGCCGGGCCTCCGCCGCCTGGAAATGTCCGAAGCGGAGGGCCGGGTCGGTCTCCCGGGCGGCGAGGCCGAGCAGCCGGTCATATTCCGCGTCGCTCCAGTTGCAGTTGTTGAGCTCGTTGCCGGTGACGAACATCTCGAGGAAGGTGTTGGGGTCGTTGTAATCGCCGACCCAGGCCCCGCGGCAGAGGTGGAACTCTCCCTTGCGCATCGCGCTCAGGTAGACTTTCCACTCCAGGTTGCGCAGCTCGATCTCGACCCCCAGGCGCTGCCGCCACATGGCCTGGAAGGCCTGGGCGACCATCTGCTGGCCTTCGGAGGTCGCGTAAAGGTAGTCGAACTTCGGCAGGCCTTTGCCGCCCGGGTAGCCTGCTTCGGCCAGCAGCCGGCGCGCCTCGGCGAGGTCCTGGCTCCAGCGGGCCGAAGGCGTGAAGCCGCCGGTGCCCGGCGGCGTGAAGTGCAACGCCGGCGTCTCGCCCGCGCGGAGGACCTTCTCGGCGATGAGGTCGCGGTCGACGGCGATGCCGAGCGCGCGACGTACCCGCGGGTCGCCCAACGCCTTGCGGGCGGCGACGTCGTCCGGCCGGGCGCCTTTGATGTCGCAGTTGACCCAGACGAAAGAGGTCGAGAGGAAAGGGTCGATGCGGAGCTGCGGGGCCTTCTGTTCGCGCAGCCGGGAGACCTTGTAAGGCGGCACCGCGCCCGTCACGTGGAGTTCGCCGCCGCGGAAGGCGCGTTCTTCGGCGAAGAGGTCGGCGATGGCCCGGAACTCGACCGCTTCGAGCGAGACTTCGCGGGCGTTCCAGTAGCGCGGGTTCTTGCGCACGACCACGCGTCGGGCCACTTCCCAGGTCTCGAGGGTGAAGGCGCCGTTCGAGACCATCGCGCCCGGTCGCGTCCAAGGGGTGTTCAGGGAGTCGATCTGGCCGTGCTTGAGGATGGTCGGAGGGTGGACGGGGGTCCAGCTGTGGTGACAGACGAGCTGCAGGAAATAGGGGACAGGATGCTCGAGTTCGACCACGAGCGTCCGCGGGTCGGGGGCCTGGAAGCCCACGGACCGGAAGTCCTTGGTCCGGCCGGCCGCGAAATCCTTGGCCCCGCGCACGGCGTGCAGCATCGAGCCGTATTCCGCGCCGAACGACGGCATCAGCATCCGTTCATAGCTGAACAGGAAATCCGCGGCCGTGACGGGGTCTCCGTTGGACCAGCGCGCGTCGGCCCGCAGCCGGAAAGTCCAGGTCCGTCCGTCCGCCGACATGCCCCAGCTTTCGGCGACGCCGGGCACGGGATGCAGGTCCCGGGGGTCGTAGTTGACCAAGCCTTCGAACAGCGCCCCGACGATGTGGCTCTCGCTGAGTCCGGTGATGGTCTGGGGGTCGAGGCCGGAGGGCTCGGCCATGTTGTTGACGATGAGGTAGCCCTCGCCGGCCTTTTTCTCGGCGGTCGTCCGCCCGTCGCCGCACCCGGCCAGCAGGCCTGCCAGGGCGATCAGGGCGGCCGTCCATCGATGCGCGGGGCAAAGCATGGCGGAGATTAGGCCTGCGGGCGGGCGGAGGGCAAGGCGTCTGGAAGGGCTCTTTACTCTCCTCTCCCGGTTTCTTATGACTCGCGCATGATCACCCTGACTCGTCGCGACCTAGCCGTCGCCGCCTTGACCGCTTCCGTCTGCCTTGGGCTGACCGGCTTCATCGCCGCTTCGTCGGCTCCTCTCGCCGCCGAGGTCCCGGTCGCCAAGCCGGCCATGGGTTCGAAGGCGTTCGATTGGGAGAAGCTGCCGGTCAAGCCGAACAAGGCCGGCGTGGTCCGCAAGGTCTGTCAGGCGCCGACCGCGACGCTCGATGAACTGGAATGCCACGTCACCACCCTCGAGCCCGGACAGACTTCCCATCCGCCCCATCAGCACCCCGAGGAAGAGCTCTTCGTCATCAAGGAGGGGACGGTCGAGAGCCTCGTGGCCGGCGAGTGGGTGAAACTCGGTCCCGGCTCGGTGATCTTCCAGGCCTCGAATATCGACCACGCCATTCGCAATGCCGGCGAAACCCCCGCGACGTACCACGTGTTCAAATGGCACTCGCCCGGCATGCTGGCCAAACGCGAAGCGGCCAAGGCGGCGAAATGAACCAACAAAAAGGGCGTCCCGAAGGACGCCCTTTTTCGGATGAACTCCGACCTTAGATGGCGGCCGGACCGCGCTCGCCGGTGCGGATGCGGATGACGTCGGTCAGGGCCATGACGAAGATCTTGCCGTCGCCGATCTTGCCGGTCTGGGCGGCCTTGGAGATCGTGGCGATGGCCTTCTCGACCTGTTCGTCGGCCACGGCGGCCTCGATCTTCACCTTGGGGAGGAAATCGACGGTGTATTCCGAACCGCGGTAGATTTCGGTGTGGCCCTTCTGGCGGCCGAAGCCCTTGACTTCAGTTACGGTCATACCCTCGATGCCGATTTCGGCGAGAGCGTCCTTAACTTCTTCGAGTTTGAAGGGCTTGATGATGGCGACGACGAGCTTCATGGTGGTGTGTTAGGTTGGGTTAGGCGTTCGGTTGAGCAAGTCCACTTATGCATCCCCCGTGCCAAGTCTGGGTAATGGGAGGCGCGGCTTACGATTGAGCAATTTTAAGCAGACCGTCGGCGACAACCGACAGTTTTTCAGCAGATTTGAGCCCTGGGCTGATTTCAACCCCGCTGTTCAGGTCTAAAAAGGTCGCCCCGGTGGCGGTAGCCGCGACCACATTGTCAGGTCCCAGCCCTCCGGCCAGGATCCAGGTCTTTTGAGGGAAGCGGGTGCGGAGGCTGGTGAAACGGTCCCAGTCGGCGCGTCGTCCCGTGCCCCCGAAGGCGTCTTTGGCGTGGGCATCATGCACGAAACCCGCCGCCAGCGGCATCAGGCTTTCGGGCCAGGCTGCGCCATCGGCCAGTTTGGGGGCCAGCCAGAGGGCGGCGACGCCGATCTTGGCGGAGAGCGCCGCAGGGTCGCACGCGTCTTGGCTCGGATCAAAGTGGGCTTGGACGATCGCGAAGCCGTCCGCGATGAGCGCTGCGGCCTCCGCGGGCGTAGGGTTCACCGTGACGGCCACGCGGCGTGCCGGCGGGATCTCGCGCAGCAAGGCCGCGCGGGCCTCGGCTGGCACGTGGCGCGGCGAGCCGGGCCAGCAATTGACGCC
>JBDKKH010000113.1:0-4032 GCA_039796215.1 Verrucomicrobiota bacterium | reverse complement strand
CGTCCGAGCCCACGTCCGCCAAACTATTTTGAATGATTTTTAATGACGTTTCTTGATGATACGGTCGTCGGGTTTGGTAAATAACTTGTAAATAAATCGCCGTTCATTCCGCCCAATTCCTCCGGGTGCTTGGACGTGACTCGCGTGATGTGGCCGGCTATGGTCATCGGCCGAAGTCGGGTCGAATCACCACGATCAGGTTTCCCGGGTGACGACGGAAAGCAGGGCTCCGCCGAGGAGCCCTGCTTTTTCCTGGGCGGTCGCGCCTACTTTCAGAAAGGCTTATTTCACGGGCGCCTCGATCACCAGCGAGCCGGCGCCCGAGATCAGGTCGGGGCGTGAGGCGGCGGTATAGGTGCCCGGGGGGAGGCTCTTGCCGTCGGGAAGCCGGACGGCCATTGCGAAGACGACCCGAATCAGGCCGTTGAGTTGGACGGAAGGTTTGACCCCAGTGAGCTCGAGGGCCTCCCCCCGGAGCTTATAGCCCCCGGTATTGAAGACCAGGCGGTTGGCCCTCATCGGGGCGGCGAGGGTGATTTCCCCGCCTCGTCCGGAGAACATCGCAAGATGGTCCTCGGCGCCGAGGTCCTGCCACTTGGCGACGGACGCGCCGTCATGCCAGTTCGCGGAAGTGTCGAGGTCCCAGACGCCGCTGCCCCCGCGCGCGTCCGCGCCCCAGAAGAGCGGGCTGGCCGAGGACGACTCGCCCTTATGCACCCGCACGGCGTCGATCACGAGGTGGGCCGACGAGAAGTTCACCCCGGAGGTGTTGGCGCCGTGGGTGAAGCTTACCGTATGCTTGCCCGGAGCCAAGTTGAGCTGGCGGAGGACCGGCGTGCCGGCGACGACGACAGGTGCGTAATGGCTCAGGCCGATCCAGAGCGACGATCCTTTGCCGTCGAGGCCGTAATGGGCCGTGCGCGATGCCGGGTCGCGCGTGGCGTAGACTTCGACGCCGGAGCCTTGGAATTTCAGGCGTCCGGTGGCGTTGCGGAGCGTGCTCACATGCGCGTCGTCGCCGAGTTCGCCGAGGCCGCGTCGCTTCTGCTGGCTCCAGTAGTCCGGGCGCGTGACCACGAAGCCGTCGAGGGCCGCGATGAAGCCGGCGGGGTGGCGGTTGGCGTAGTAGCCGACGACCTTGTGCCGCGCGTTGGCTAGGCGGTCGAAGCGGGCGAGCGAACGCGTGGCCTGGCCGCCGTGACAGTGCACGGTGAGGGGCTTGCCGTCGTCCACGCTCAGGACGAGGTCCCCGCTGCCATGCGCGGAGCCGCCCAGCACCTCGAGCTCCGTCCCATGGAACTCGAACGTGAAGCGCTGGCCGTTGATCCAGCTGCCGCCGCGCGGTTCCCAGGGGCCTTCGAGGCGGGCGGAGTTCGCTCCGTGCCGGGTCGTGGTCTCGAAGACCATCTCGGGGTCGGCATCGTTGATCAGGTCGCTGACCCGGAACGCGTCCAAGGTGAGCGAGGCCCCGCCGCGTTTCGTCACGGCGAGGGTGTGCCGGCCGCGCGCGAGGCCCTGCTTCGCGAAGAGAATCCGCGGGTTCGCGCGATCCGGGGTGAGGTCCATCGCGCCGAGTTTGACGCCGTCCAGGGCGAGCTCGATCCGGACGGTCTCCGTCGAGGGCGCGCCGAGCCAGGCGAAGTCGGTGCCTTCGAAGGTGAACGTGAACCCGTCGCCGTCGACGGTGGCCACGTGCCGGTCGCAGCGGAAATCCCCGGTCGCGATGTCGCGCTGGTATTTCCAGGAAGCGCCGAAGTAGCCGAAGGCGCGGCTCGTGTTGTTCACCAGGCCGACGCCGCCCGGCGTGACGACGTCGAGCACGATGACCGTGTCGGGCTTACGCCATTCGACGCCTTCGGGGAGCGTCAGCACGAGGCCGCGGTTGCTCTGTTGCAACATGAGTTTCTGGCCGCCTTCGAGCAGTCGGGCTTCGCCGAAGACCTTGCCGTCGGCTGGCGCCGGTAGGCGTAGCGTGGAGCCTTGCGGGGCCTTGAGCACGTGCAGGTATTCGCGGCGATCGTCGGACGATTTCGTGGCGACGCCCCAGGAGAGGCCCCCGAGGGTCACGTTGGCGCCCCGGAAGGGCGGCGGGAACGAAGTGCTCGGACGGGTCTCGCGGACAGATTCCGCGATGGGTTTGAAGAGCTTGATGAACGGGTCGAGGATGGGTCGGGCGGTGGCGTCGAGCCCGCCGCGTTTCGCGCCGCCGTAGCCGTGGGCGTCGATGCTCCACTGGATGCCGCCGCCCAAGGTGTTCGCCGCGGCCTGGATGACCGTCGTGATGAGCATGTCCTCCGGGGACTTGGCGGTGTTGTGGAAGATCATATACGCCGAGGAGGCTCGGCCCAGATGGTATTCCCACTGGACTTCCTGCACGCCTTCGTCGGTCCCATAGGTCTGATAGCCGCCGTTGTTGTGCGTCAGCACGAGTTCGGGGTTGCGCTCCTTGATGGTCCGCATCAGCCGGGGGTAATCGACCACCTTGTCCTGGGTGCAGTCCTGGAAGTTCTCGTCCAGCCAGAGGCCGTCGAGCCGGTCGCCGTAACGGTCGACCAGTTCCGCGAACAGGTCATTGATCCAATCGTTGTGCGGATTGGCCACGGGCTGGTAAGGGTGGCAGTAGAAGAAGGGCCGGATGCCGTGCTTGCGGCACGCGTCGAGCAGGTCGCCGAGGAGATCGCGCTTAGGCGAACTGCGTCGGCCGGGCGCCCATTTCTTCATCGCGGCGCTGGGGAAGAGCGGGCAGGTACCGGAGTGCCACGCGGTGAAGACGACGTACTGCGCGCCGGCCTCGACGAGCTGGTTCACGTAATCGTCGACGTCGAAGTTGTCCGCGAGTTCGTCGATGCTCTTGGCGCGCGAGCCGTCCGCGTTGGGCAGGCCGGCGGTCATGCCGTAGCCGTTCCAGACATAATGGCTGAAGATGCCGTATTTGAGCCCTTGCCAGGTCTCCCGCCGCGTCGGTCCCGCCGGCGCGGCGATTCGGACGGGGCCCAGCAGGGCGGGGGAGCCGTTGGGCGCGAGGCCGACCGGACCCCAGATCCCAGGCTTCAGGCGTTCGCCGTTGAGGTGGATCTCGTGCGGGCGCGCGTCGTCGGGCGGGATCAGCCGCGCCGAGCCGAGCAGGTTGATGCGCAGGGGTTTCGTCGGTCGCGCGGCGGCGAGGTCGAGCACGCCTTCGTATACCGTGATGAAGCCCGAGACTTCGAGCCGGCCGGCGATGCGCAGGGTGCCGAGGCCTTCCTTGGCGAAACCGCAGGCGCCGCCGGTCTCGGCGAGGCCGCCGTCGAAGCGGACATCGGTCGCGTCGGTTCCGTCGGCGATGACGAAGGTGCCGACCGACGAGAGCTCTCGACGCAGTTCCACCACCTCGGCGACGGCCACAGGTCTGGCTGCGGCGAAGATGAAGCGATGCTTCGCGGGCTCGGCGGTCACGCCCTCGGTCTTGGCGAGGTCGGCGGCGGCGGTCAGTCGGAGGACGGTGCCGAGCAGGAGCAGCGCGGACCAGACGATCCCGCGCGCGGGGTTTGTCGTGGCAAAAAGAGGGGAAGGACGCACACCCTGAAAAACACCCCGGTCAGAGGGGTTGTCAATGGCCCTGCGTCACCCGTCCCACCCTTGAGTTAATTGGTGGAAATTGACGGTCGCCTGGGATGATCCGCGCGCCGCTTCGGCGTATCCGTCCGCCGCTCAGGCCGGCAGATAGCGGCGCGCCATCTCGATCCAGAGCGGGATGCCGAAGACCAGGTTGAGCGGGAAGTTCAACGTCAGGGAAAGCCCGAAGTAGAGCGACGGATTGGCCTCGGGCACCGCCAGTCGCAGGACGGCGGGCACCGCGATGAACGAAGAACTCGCCGCCAAGGTCATCAGGAGGGCGCCGTCGCCCGCCGGGATGCGCAGGAGGTGACAGGCCCCGAGGGCGAGGGCGGCGTGCGCGAACGGAGACAGCAGCGCGTAGATGAGCACGGGGGCTTGGCCGCCGGAAAGTTTGCCGAGGTTGCGGGCGACCATCAGGCCCATGTCCAGGAGGAA
>JBDKKH010000112.1:0-5647 GCA_039796215.1 Verrucomicrobiota bacterium | reverse complement strand
CCAGGAATCCGAGCAGGATGGCGACGGCGACCGGGGTCACGGCGTGGCCGCTCAGTCCGCCGATGTCACCGGGAGAGACATAAGCGACTCCCGCCAGCCAGCATAGGCAGGCGCCGCCATTGACGATCGCGGCCGCCTGGAGCGCGCGAGGGAAAGACCGGAGCATCGGTCGGTTGGAGGAGAGGAAGATCGCCGCGGCGACCAGCGACAGCGCGAGCAGCCCGTCGGGGATGGGGCGACGCGCTTCGAACAGGAAGCCGGCCCCGGCGGCGAACAGCACGCACTGCCAGCGTGGAAGCCGTTGACAGGGGGCGATGAGGCAGGCGCCGGTGATGAAGCAAACCAGCGCCGACGAGCTGATGACGTCGCCGACGAGGTCGGCTCCGAGCAGCCACGGATAAGTGGCGAGAAGGAGGATCAGCCAAGCCCAGCCCATGCTTACTGGAAGTCTTCCGCCTGCATCAGCGCTTCGCCCGGCGTCTGGCGCAAGGGCACCAAGACGGAGACTTCCTGCAGGTTGTAGAGGTCGCGGGAGGGCACCAGCAGGCTTTCCTTGAAGTTGCCGACCTGCGTCGCGTAGGCGGCCCCATCGAGGTAGCCCAGCAGCAGACGGCTGGGGAAGACGCCGCCCATGCCCGTGGTGTAGACCCTCGTAGGCTGTCCCGCGGACAGGAGGTAGTCCTGCGGGATGACGCTCACGCGGGCGCGGGCGGAGTCCAAGGAGTCGGCGGCGACGCCGTTGACGAGCACGATGCGGTTCAGCTCGTCGCCTTCCAGGTAGGCGGTGCAGCGAAAACCCGGGCTGGTCACGAGATCCACTTCGCTGGTCGAGAGGTGCACCGCGGTCACGCGGCCGACGACGGTGTCGCCGAAGACCACCGGAGCGCCGGGACGGATGCCGTCGGCCCGTCCCTTGCGCAGGACGATGCGCCGCCACCATGTCGAGCTGTCCCGGGCGGCCACCCGGGCGACGACGGTCAGGTACTCGGGCGGGGCGTTGTAACGGGTGATCTCCCGCAGACGGACGTTCTCCCGACGGACGTCCTCGAGCATGCGGATCTTCAGCTCGAGCCCGGCGTTGATGCGGGCGAGGTCGCGGCCGGCGGCGAGCATCTCCTCGGAGCTGCGGCTGCGTTTCTCCCAGAAGGTCGCGAGGTCGCGGGACTTGCCCAGCAGATGGAGCGCCGGCGCCTGGAACTCGGTGAAGGCTTCGCGGTTCAGCCGGCGAAGGGCGCTGGGCGCCAGGACCCAGCCGACGATGAAGACCGCCAGGGCGACGTAGGAGGCGCGGGCGCCTTGACGATTTGAATCCATGGCGGGATGTCCCGCGGCGCGAATCAGTCGCGGCCGCTCCAGCGGGAGGAGTTGGCGAGGATCTTGCCGGTGCCGTTGACGACGGCGCAAAGCGGGTCTTCGGCGACGAACACGGGCAGACCGGTGGCTTCCGAGATGGCGCGGTCGATCTTGCGGATCAGCGAGCCGCCGCCGGCGAGGACGATGCCGCGGTCGACGAGGTCGGAAGAGAGTTCAGGGGGGATGCGTTCGAGGGAGCCTTTGACGGCCTCGATGATCTGGTTGATGTTGTCGGCCATCGCTTCGCGGACCTCCTGGGAGGTGAGGTGGAGCTGACGGGGCAGGCCAGTGACGTTGTCACGTCCTTTGACTTCGAAGGTGAGCTCCTGTTCGAGGGCGTAGGCCGAGCCGATCTTGATCTTGATCTCTTCCGCGGTGCGTTCGCCGATGATCAGGTTGTAGGAGTTGCGGATGTACTTGATGATCGACATGTCGAACTCGTCGCCGCCGACGCGGATGGAGCGGGCGTGGACGATGCCGCCGAGGGAGAGCACGGCTACTTCGGTGGTGCCGCCGCCGATGTCGACGATCATCGAGCCGGTCGGTTCTTCGACCGGCAGGCCTACGCCGATGGCGGAGGCGACGGGCTCGGGGATCGTGATCACGTCGTCGGCGCCGGCGCGGTAGGCGGAGTCCATGACGGCGCGACGTTCCACGGCGGTGATGCCGTAAGGCACGGCCACGACGACGGTGAGATTGGTGAAGAGCGACTTCCGGGCGACCTTTCCGATGAAGTAGCGGAGCATGTGCTCGCTAATCTCGAAATCGGCGATGACCCCGTCCTTCATCGGACGCAGGGCCTGGATGTCGCCGGGGGTGCGGCCGAGCATCATGCGGGCCTCGTTGCCGACCGCGATGGGCTTCCGCGTGCTGGTGCGGATCGCCACGACGCTGGGCTCGCGCAGGACGACCCCGCGGTCCTTCAGGAACACGAGGGTGTTGGCGGTACCGAGGTCGATGCCGATGGCTTGGTTGAATAGCCCGGGGAAGCGCTTGAACATCAGGGTCGTGTGGTTTCCCTTATCAACAGTTTATTCACAGCTGAGTCAAAAGGAAACTTCGGCCTGTCAGCCGGGCCGAAGCATCATAAGATTCATCCAGACAGAGAGATAGGCCCGTGGGCGCGATAAGGGCTTCCTTGGTCGCCGGTCGAAGCGGCGGTCCTGCAGGTCCGCGCCGATCACAGCGCCCTCAGCGCCAGGCAGGCGAGGATCGTCCCGCCCAGCGCGAGACGGTACCAGGCGAAAGCGCCGAGACCCCGGCGGGAGACGTAACCGACGAGCCACTTCACGGACACGAAGGCGGTCGCCGCGGCGACGAGCAGGCCGAGGCCGGCCGGCCCGGCGGGGTAGACCTGCGTGAGCGCCGGTCCGAGTGACCACATCTTGTAGACCGAGGCGGCGGAAAGGGTGAGCAGGCCGACGAGGAAGGAGAATTCGGTGGCGGCGGCGTGCGAGAGTCCGGCCAGACGTCCGCCGAGGATCGTTGCCAGCGACCGGCTGGTGCCCGGAATCAGCGCGCAGCATTGGCAGAGCCCCACCGTCAGCGCCGACCGCCAGCCGATCTCAGCGACTTCGTCGTTCGCCGCCGGAGCTTTCTTCGGCAGCAGATGTTCGGCGATCAAGATGACGAGCCCGCCGACCACGAGGGCTGCGGCGACGACCTCCACCGAAAAGAGATAGGTCGTGATGGCGTCCTTGAAGAGGTAGCCGAGCAGGGCGGCCGGCAGGAAGGCGACCAGGATCGAGGATGAGAGGGCGATGGCTTGGCGCTCTCCGCGGCAGACCCCGACCAGCAGCCGGCGAAGCCTTTCGAAGAACGCCACGACGACGGCGAGGATGGCGCCAAGCTGGATGATGACGATATAGTCGTCGGCGATCCGCTCCAAGGTGACCGCCCGGCCTTTGCGATCGGCGACCTGGGCCACGGTGATGTTCGGATCGTCCGCGACTCCCAGCAGGCCGTTGCTGATGATCATATGGCCGGTCGAGCTGACGGGCAGGTATTCCGTCACGCCTTCGACGACGCCGGTCACGAACGCTCGGCCGTAGGTGAATTCGGCGCGGACCTCTTCCGCTGACCGCGTCTCACCGGCCGCTGAAGCGGGCAGGGCGGCGAGCAGGCCGCAAGCGATGACGAAGCGAAGAAGCATGGCCGAGGTGTAGGCCGGCCCTGCGGGTGGGGCAAGAAAAGGCGTAAAAGCCCTTGTCGCTTGCCCTTGGGAGCGGTTCTCCCTTTATGCTGACATCCACACCATGTCGGCCTCCAGCCTCATCCCGACCACCGAACCTCGCTTCCGCGTTCCGGACGCCCGCGGCCGTTTCGGCCAGTTCGGCGGGATGTACGTCCCCGAGACGTTGATGACGCCGTTGCTCGACCTCACGAAGGCCTACGACGAGGCCCGCCGCGATCCGGCCTTCCAGCAGCAGTATGCGGACATGCTCCGCGATTATGCCGGCCGCCCGACCGGTCTCTACCATGCCGAATCGCTGACCAAGCATGTCGGCGGCGCCCGCATCTACCTCAAGCGCGAGGACATGCTGCACACCGGAGCGCATAAGATCAACAACGTCATCGGCCAGGCCTTGCTCGCCGTGCGCATGGGCAAGAAGCGGATCATCGCCGAGACCGGCGCCGGCCAGCACGGCACGGCCACCGCCGCCGTCTGCGCGCGGTTCGGCCTGAAGTGCGTCATCTACATGGGCGCCACCGACATGGAGCGTCAGGCGCTGAACGTCTACCGGATGCGACTCATGGGCGCGGAGGTCCGCGGGGTCGAGGCCGGCCAGCGGACTTTGAAGGAAGCGGTCAATGAGGCCATGCGCGACTGGGTGACCAATGTCCGCGAGACGCATTACATCCTGGGCACCGCCTACGGCTCGCATCCCTATCCGATGATGGTCCGCGATTTCCACCGGATCATCTCCGTCGAATCCAAGCAGCAGATCCTGCGCGCGGAGGGCCGTCTGCCCGACGCCATCGTGGCCTGCGTCGGCGGCGGTTCCAACGCCATCGGAGCCTTCTTCGAGTTCCTCGACGAACCAGGCGTGCGGCTGATCGGCGTCGAAGCCGGCGGCCGGGGCATCTCCCGCGGCGAGCACGCCGCCCGTTTCGCCGGCGGCAGGCTCGGCGTCCTGCAGGGCTGCATGACCAACATCCTGATGGACGGCGAAGGCCAGATCGAAGGGACGCACTCGGTCTCCGCGGGGCTCGATTACGCCGCCGTGGGTCCTGAGCATGCTTACTATCGGGAGAAGGGCCGGTTGGAGTTCGCTTACGCCACCGACGACGAATGCTTGGAAGCCTTCAAGCTGCTTTCCTGTTCCGAGGGCATCATCCCCGCCTTGGAGTCGAGCCACGCGATCGCGCACGGCGTCAAGCTCGCCGCCTCGCTGCCGAAGGAGCAGGTCGTGATCATCAATCTCTCGGGCCGCGGCGACAAGGACGTGTGGAGCGCGGCCCGCGCGATGGGCACCGAGATCAAGCTCTGACCATGGCCGCGTCCTCGATGACGGGCTTCGGCCGGGCCGAGATCGATCTCCCCGGCGTCCGTCTTTCGGTCGAGATCGCCGCCGTCAATCAGAAGAACCTTCAGGTCTCGGTCTTCGGACCGGACGCCTGGCCGGCCCTCGAGTCCGCCGCCTCCGGGTGGATCAGGTCCCGCCTCCAGCGGGGCAAAGTCACCGCCCGTGTGACGCAGGCCGCCGTCGCGTCGGCCCACCGCCAATGGGATCACGAAGGCGTCGCGAACAGCCTCGACGAGCTCGCCAAACTGGCCCAGCGATGCGGCCTGAAGCTGGACGTCGACGGCGAATTGCTGCTGCGCCTCGCCGAGGGTAGCCGGCGTCCGTCGGTGATCCTGCCCGAACTCGCCGAAGTCGAAGCCATCGTGCGTGCCTCCTTCGAGGAAGCCTTGCGGAATCTCGTCGTCATGCGTCAGGCCGAAGGGTCCGCGCTGGCCCGAGACCTTGCGCGGCGTCTGGCCAGGATGTCCGAGATGGTCGACGGGATGGAGACGGCCGAGCAGGGCGCCCCCGTCCGGCATCGTGACGCCATGCTGAAGCGGCTGAAGGACGCGGGGCTTGCCTTGGACGTCTCGGACGAGAGGGTGCTCAAGGAACTCGCGTTGTTCGCCGATCGCTCGGATATCACCGAGGAACTCGTACGCCTGCGGAGCCATCTCTCCCAGTTCGAAGCCGAACTCGGCCTGCCTAATTCCGGACGAAAGCTCGATTTCCTGATCCAGGAACTCCTGCGCGAAGTGAATACCATCGGGAGCAAGGCGGCTGAAATC
>JBDKKH010000111.1:0-7702 GCA_039796215.1 Verrucomicrobiota bacterium | reverse complement strand
CCCGATGTCGGAAGGGATCGAAACTCCTCCCAACACGCAGGGACGACCGCTCACCAAGGGATGGATGTCGTACCCGAGGCCGATGCGGAACGGAGGCGGGGGCGTGTGCATGGCCGATTTCTAGGCGAGAAAGCGCCCAAAGGGAAGCCCTCGCACAAAACCCTTGAAACGACCCTGCCGAAGGGACATTTTAAGGGCCAGACAGTCTTAAGGCGCGGTAGCCAAGTGGTAAGGCCGGGCTCTGCAAAAGCCCCATGCGTCGGTTCAATTCCGACCCGCGCCTCCAGTTTAAACAGGAAGGGCGTCCCGAACGGGACGCCCTTCTTCTTGCCGGCCGAGGCCGATCTCAGCGGACCGTCTTGCTGAGATTGGCGACGCCGTTGACCTTGGAGTTCACGCGCAGGCGCAGGCCGTTGAGGCGGATGAAGCCGGTGGCGTCGTCCTGATTGTAAGCCTTGGTCGGATCCGCCTCCATCGTGGCGATGTGCGGGTTGTAGAGCGAACGCGGGCTCTTCCGGCCGGCGACGTAGACGCTGCCCTTGTAGAGCTTGACGCGGACGGTGCCGGTGACGTTGCGCTGCGACTCGGTGATGAGAGCCTGGAGGGCGAGGCGCTCCGGGGCGTACCAGAAGCCGTTGTAGACCAGGGTGGCGTAACGGGGCACCAGGGAGTCGCGCAGGTGCATGACCTCGCGGTCCATGGTCAGGGACTCGATCTGGCGGTGAGCGAAGTGCAGGATGGTGCCTCCGGGGGTCTCGTAGACGCCGCGGCTCTTCATGCCGACGAAGCGGTTCTCGACCATGTCGACTCGGCCGACGCCGTGACGGCCGCCGAGCTTGTTGAGCGTGCGCATGACGCCGAGGGGGTCCAGTTTCTTGCCGTTGACGGCGACGCAGTCGCCCTGGCGGAATTCGAGTTCGACGTATTCAGGCTTGTTCGGGGCGTCCTCCGGGGAGACGGAGAGCTTGAACATGGCCTTGTTCGAGGGGTGGAAGGCGTCCATCCACGGGTCTTCGAGGATGCCGGCCTCGTAGGAGATGTGGAGGAGGTTGCGGTCGGAAGAGTAAGGCTTCTTGGCGCTGGCCTCGACGGGGATCTTGTTGTCGGCGCAATAGGCGATCATCTCGGCGCGGCCGGGGAAGTCCTTGCGGAAGGCCTCGTTGCGCCAGGGGGCGATGATCTCGAGGTCCGGGGCGAGGGCGGCGCAGGTCAGCTCGAAGCGCACCTGGTCGTTGCCCTTGCCGGTGGCGCCGTGGGCGATGGCGGTCGCGCCCTCCTTGCGGGCGATCTCGACCATGCGCTTGGCGATGAGCGGACGCGCGATGGAGGTGCCGAGATAGTACTGGCCTTCGTAGATGGCGCTGGCCTGCATCATCGGAAAGATGAAGTCGCGGGCGAACTCGGCCTGAAGGTCGTCGACGTAAAGCTTGGAAGCGCCGGTCTTCATGGCCTTCTGCTTGAGGCCCTTGAGTTCGTCTTCCTGGCCGATGTCGGCGCAGAACGCGATCATCTCGGCGTCGTGCTTATCCTTGATCCAGGAAAGGAGGACGGAGGTGTCGAGGCCGCCGGAGTAGGCCAGGACGATTTTCTTCTTCTTGCTCATGGGTGTGGTAGGGGAAAATCAGCCGCGATGGGCGGCGAGGTGCGCGAGGATGGCCTTCTGGACGTGCAGGCGGTTCTCGGCTTGGTCGAAGATGATGCTCTGCTTGCCCTCGAGCACCTCGGCGGAGACCTCCTCGCCGGGATGGGCCGGGAGGCAGTGCATGAAATAGGCGGAGGGCTTGGCCAGCGACATCAGCCGGGCGTTGACCTGATAGGGCTGCATGGTGCGCAGGCGCTCGGCCTTCTCGGCCTCCATGCCCATGCTCACCCAGACGTCGGTGTAGACCATGTCGGCGTCCTTGACGGCGGCGGCGGGATCGGTCGAGAACGTGAAGCTCTCGGCGAGGCCGTCGCGCTTCAGCTGGGCTCGGATCTCCGGACCAGGTTCGTAACCCGCGGGCCCGGCCAGCGCGATCTGGACGCCGAGGGCGGCGCCGCCGAGGACGAAGGAATTCGCCATGTTGCAGGCGGTGTCGCCGAGGAAGGCCACCTTCTTGCCCTTGAGGGAAGCGGCGTAATCCTGGGGCCGCCCGGGCGCGAAGCGTTCGGCGAGCGTGAACATGTCCGTCAGGAACTGGCAGGGATGCAGGAAGTCGGAGAGCGCGTTGACGACGGGCATCGTGCCACGCTGGGCGAACTCCTCGAGCAACGCGTGCTCGTGGCAACGGATCACCATGCCATGGAGATAGCGGGAAAGGACGCGGGCCGTGTCGGCGACGGTCTCGCCGCGCGAGAGCTGAAGGTCGTCGGCGTTGAGCATCACCGGCTGACCGCCGAGCTCATGGACGCCCACCTGGAAGGAGACGCGGGTGCGGGTGCTCTTCTTGAAGAACATCAGCCCCCAGGACTGATGCGCGAGGGCGGTCCCGGTCGAGCGGCCGCGGCCTGCCTTGAGGGCGGCGGCGGCGGCGAAGACCTGAGCCGTCTCGGCTGGGCTTAGGTCGGTCTCCTTCAGGAAATGACGCATCTCGGAAAGCGTTCGAACATAGGCGCCCCGCACTGTTTGGACAGCGGAAAATCGCGGCGAGCAGGGCTCAGGCCGCCTTCCATCCGCCTAAGACCTGACGCAGGATCGCCACGGCTTCGTCCAGCTCCTCCGGCGAGGCGTTCAGGGGCGGTAGCAGGCGCACCGCCACGCCGCCCGCCGGCGCCGTCAGGAGGCCGGCTTCGCGCAAGGCCGCCACGACCGGCAAGGGGTCGACGTGCAGGATGACGCCCACCATGTAACCCGCGCCCCGGATCTCTTTCACCAAGTCAGGCCGCAAGGCCACCAGCTCCCGGAGCCGCGCATGCCAGCCGACGGAGCGTTCGGCGACCTTCTCCACGAGTTTTTCGGCTTCGAGGATCTCAAGGACGGCCAGACCCGCGGTCGCGGCCAGCGGGCCGCCGCCGAAGGTGGTGCCGTGCGAACCAGGCTGAAAGAGGTCGTCGTGCGGAGGAGCCATCCAGATCGCGCCGATCGGAAAACCGCCGCCCAGCCCCTTCGCCATCGCGATGGCATCGGGCTTCACGCCGGCGTGTTCATAGGCGAAGAACCGTCCGGTCCGGCCGATGCCGCACTGGATCTCGTCGATGAGGAAGAGGACGTTGCGGTCGCGGCACAGGCGTTCGACTCCCTGAAGGAACGCATGGTCGGCGGGGTTCACGCCCCCTTCGCCTTGGATCGACTCGATCAGGACGGCCGCCGTGGTCCGGGCGTCGATGGCGCGGTCCCAGGCCGCGAGGTCGTTGAGCGGGGCGGCCGTGAAACCGGTGAGCAGCGGGCGGAAGCCTTTCTGGATCTTCTCCTGCGGCGTGGCGGACATGCCGCCGAACGTCCGTCCATGGAAAGCCTTCTCGGCGACGACGACGCCGATGCAGGCGCCTTCGGTGCCCGATTTACGGACGCCATGGAGACGGGCGAGCTTGAGCAGCCCCTCGTTGGCCTCCGCGCCGCTGTTGCAGAAGATGACCCGCCCCGGACCGCAGCGCCGCGCCAAGGCGCCGGCGAGCTCGCCTTGCGGTTCGTTGCGGTAAAGGTTGCTGACGTGGACGAGCTTGCCGGCCTGCTCGCTGACGCGGCGCACCCAATGGGGATGCGCATGACCGACGGCGTTGACCGCGATGCCGGACGCGAAATCGAGGTAACGCTTGCCCGCGGCGTCCCAGACGAACGTCCCTTGCCCTTTCACGAGCGTGATCGGAGGCGCGCCGTAATTGCGGGCGACGTTATCCGCGTAGGCCTGGGCCGCGCGATCTGGCACCGGTCCGCTCATCAACCGTGGATGATCTCGGTGCCGATGCCCTTGTCGGTGAAGACCTCGAGGAGCAAGGCGTGGGGGACGCGGCCGTCGATGAAGTGCACGCGGCGCACGCCCTCCTTGAGGGCCTTCACGGCGCTGTCCACCTTCGGGATCATGCCGCCCGCGATGACGCCCTTGCGCTTGAGCTCGTCGACCTCGCTGACCTTGAGCGTGGGGATGAGGGAAGCGGGGTCCTTGGGGTCGGCCAGCAGGCCGGGGACGTCGCTCATGAAGATGAGGCGGCGGGCCCGGAGGGAGTTGGCCACCGCGGCGGCCGCGACATCGGCGTTGGTGTTGTAAGCCTGGTCGTCCGCGTCGAGCGCGATGGGCGAGACGACCGGCAGGTGGCCGTCGGCGAGGGCCTTCTTGATCAGCTTCGTCTTCACGAACCGGATGTCGCCCACGAAACCGATGTCCACCGGCTGCCCCTGCTCGTCCGTGCCATAGAGTTTCTCGCAGAGATTGACGTGGTTGCCCGGCATGCCGAGCGGGTTGGCGCCGCGCGCCTTGAGCGACTCGCAGATCTGCACGTTGATCTCCTCGTTCAGGGTCGCTTCGACGATCTTGACGGTGGCGGCGTCGGTGACGCGCATCCCGCCGCGGAACTCGGACTTGAGGCCGGCCTTGTCCATCGCCCGGGTGATGGCCTTGCCGCCCCCGTGGACGACGACGACCTGGATGCCCACGGCGGCGAGGAAAGCGATGTCGGTGGCGACGCGGTCGCGGCCTTCGGGATTCGGGTCGTCCATGAAGCTGCCGCCGTACTTCACCACGAAGGTGGAACCGCGGAACTTATGGATATACGGAAGCGCCTCGTGCAGGACTTCGGCTTTCTGGGCGGCGGGAATGCTCATCTTGCGGGATGCAGTGTCGGGACGGGCGTCGGGGAGTAAACGGAAAACCTCACTCGCTCTTGTTGTAGTTCACGTAGCCGTCCGTCAGGTCGGCCGCCAGGAGGCGGAAGCGCTCGGCGCCCAGGTTGAGGTCGAGGCGGACCGTGAAACGGGCGGCCTTGACGACCTGCTTCCAACGAGGCTTGTTCTCGGGCAGCGGCTTGCCGGCGAGGACGGCCGGGACGTCGTCATAGAAGATGTCCAGCCTGGCCTCGTCGAGGCCGGTGCGCGCGTAGCCGGCGGCGTCGGCGAGCCGACCCCAGTTCGGGTCCTCGCCGTACCAGGATGACTTCACGAGGAGCGAGTTGCCGATGGCCCGGGCGATCTTCTCGGCATCGCCGCGGGTGCGGGCGCCGGCGACCTCGACCGAGACGACCTTGGTGATCTTCTCGCCGTCTCCGACGATCTTCTCGGCCAGCGCGAAGCAGACCTTGTCCAGCGCCTCCTGGAAGAGCGCGCGCAGGGCCGCGGGAGCGCCCGCGCCCACCGCCAGGCCCGAGACGCCGGAGGCGAGGAGCAGCACGGTGTCATTGGTCGACATGTCGCCGTCGACGCTGACGCAGTTGAAAGACTGGTCGGAGGCCGACTTCAACGCGGCCTTGAGCTCCGCCGGCGTGGCGGCGGCGTCGGTGCCGATGAAAGCCAGCATGGTGGCCATGTTGGGCTCGATCATGCCCGCGCCCTTGGCGATGCCGGCGACGGTGATGGTCCGACCCTCCCAACTGAAGCGGGCGGTCACGGACTTCGGACGGGTGTCCGAAGTCAGGATGGCATGGGCGGCGCGCTCGCCTTCGGCGGCGTCGCGCGACAGGCGGGAAGCGGCGACGCGGATGCCTTCGGCCACCTTGGCCATCGGCAGCAGCTCGCCGATGCGGCCGGTGGAGCAGACAAGGAAGGCGTCGTCCGGCGCGCCCACGGCGGCGGCGGCGAGACGCGCCATGGCGGCGGCGTCGAGGTCGCCCTGCGCGGCGGTGCAGGCGTTGGCGTTGCCGCTGTTGCCGACGATGCCGCGGATGCGGTCGGCCGCGACCGCGAGGACCTGCTGTCCGTGGCGCACGGGGGCGGCCTTGACGTCGTTGGTGGTGAAGACGCCCGCGGCCGCGCAAGGACGGTCGGCGACCACGAGGGCCAGGTCGAGGCGATCGAGGCCTTTGTTGCGGATATCGCAGCCGGCGGCGCCGACCCGGAATCCCGGGACGTCGGCGAGGCCCGGCGAATCATTGGTGAACTCGAGGGACATGGGAAATCAGCGGAGGCCTTCGGCTTCGTCCCAACCCATCATCAGGTTGAGGTTCTGGACCGCCTGGCCGCCGGCGCCTTTGAGGAGGTTGTCGATGACGGAGGTGATGATGAGGTTCCCGGTGCGCGCATCGGCGACGACGGAGCAGGCCACCCGATTGGTGTTGGCCACGTGGGCGGTGTCAGGGAATTCGCCCGACTTGAGCAGGGTCACGAAAGGCCGGCCCGCGTAGGCCTGCCGCCAGACGGCCTCGACCTGCGCGACGGTGACGCCGGGAGCGGGGACGACGATGGTGGTCGCGATGCCCCGGTGCATCGGCGCGAGGTGCGGGTTGAACTGCACCACGACCGGCTGGCCGGCCGCGAGGCCGAACTGCTCCTCGATCTCGGCGATGTGCCGGTGGCCGGGGATGCCGTAAGCCTTGATGGAGCTGTCACGCTCGGAGAACAGGAACGCGACGTCGGCCTTCTTGCCGGCGCCGGAGACGCCGCTGTAGGAGTTGATGATGAGGCGGCCGGGCTCGGGCTTGAGCAGGCCGGCGCGAAGCAGCGGCACCAGCGGCACCTGGATGCTGGTCGGGTAGCAGCCGGGGCAGGCGATGAGCGGCGCGGATTTCCATGCGCCGTCCGTCTGCAGCTCCGGGATGACGTAACGGGCCTGCGCGGCGAGCGACGGCGCCGGATGGTCATGGCCGTAATACTTCTTGTACAGCGCGAGGTCGCGCAGCCGGAAATCGGCGGACAGGTCGAGCACCCGCTTGCCCGCGGCGACGAGCGGCGAGGCGTATTCCGCGGCGACACCGTGCGGCAGCGCCAGGAACCAGACGTCCACGTCGGATTGCGCGCACTCCTCGGGCGAGGACGCGGAGAAGAGCAGCGACGGGTCGACGACGCCGCGCAGGCGCGGGATCTCTTCCGCCACGGACTTCCCGGCCAAGGTCCGCGAGCAGACGGCGGTGAGCCGGACCCGCGGGTGGCGGGCCAGGACGCGGACGAGCTCCTCCCCGGTATAACCGGAGGCGCCGACGATGCCGACCTTGGTCAGGTTTTGGGACATGGCTTGAGAGTCTGGTGGTTTGAGATGACGAAGTGATGGCTGGATAGGACAAACTGGGCAACAAAAAGGCCCCGGGGTGCCGGGGCCTTCGAGGTTTCCTGTCCCTTCGCGGATTAACGCTTGGAGAACTGGAAGCGCTTGCGGGCGCCGGGGCGGCCGGGCTTCTTACGTTCGCGCATACGACCATCGCGGGTAAGCAGACCTTCTTTCTTCAGAGGGGCGCGGAGGGTGGCGTCCATCTTCTGGATCGCGCGGGCGAGACCATGGGAGATGGCACCAGCCTGGCCGTTGGGGCCGCCGCCGATGACGCGGACGACGACGTCGAGCTGGCCGTCGAGGCCGGCGGTCGTGATCGGGAGGGTGGCGGACTTCACCAGGGCCTCGGTGTAGAGGTACTCTTCGACGGGCTTGCCGTTGACGACGATGACACCGGTACCGCGGGAAAGGCGGATGCGGGCCGAGGCGGTCTTACGACGGCCGACGGCGAGGATGGCGGAGGACTTGGCGCTCATTGCGAAAGAATCGGTCGATTAACCCTTGAACGGGATCGGGTTGGAGGCGGCGTGGTCATGCTTGTCGCCGGCGTAGACGCGCAGCTTCAGGAGCATGGCGTTGGCGAGGCGGTTCTT
>JBDKKH010000110.1:0-4316 GCA_039796215.1 Verrucomicrobiota bacterium | reverse complement strand
ATGCTCCTCGCCGCTTGCCTCGGCCTCCCTTACCTCGTCCTCTCGGCGACGGGCCCCCTGCTCCAGGCCTGGTTCAGCCGGACCCATCCCGGCGTCTCGCCCTATCGACTCTACGCCCTCTCCAACTTCGGCTCGCTCCTCGCGCTGCTCGCCTACCCCTTCTGGCTGGAACCGAACCTCTCCCGCCAAGCGCAAGCCGACGGCTGGTCGTGGGGCTTGGGAATCTACGCCCTGCTCGCGGCCTGGTGGGGGGTGAACGTGTGGCGGGCGGGCGACGCGGAGCCCGCGAAGATGCCGACGGCCGACGAGGAGCCCGCGCCGACGGCGGTCCGACGCTTCCTCTGGTTCGCGCTGCCCGCGTGCGGAGTCATGCTGCTCCTCGCGATCACCAGCAAACTCTGCCAAGACATCGCCGTCGTCCCGTTCCTGTGGGTCCTGCCGCTGAGCCTGTACCTGCTTTCTTTCATCATCAGCTTCGACAGCCCGCGCTGGTATCACCGCGGCGTCTGGCTGCCCTTGCTCGCCGGGCTGCTCGTCATGGTGACCGCCGACCTCTACCAAGCGGAATCCCACCCTGGCATCACGGCCCTCGCCGCGCTCTATCTCAGCGCCCTGTTCGTCGCCTGCATGGTCTGCCACGGCGAAGCCTATCGCCTCCGCCCCGTCGCCGGCCGACTCACCGGCTTCTATCTCGCGCTCTCCGCCGGAGGCGCGGCGGGCGGGCTCTTCGTCGCGCTCCTCGCGCCGTTCCTCTTCCCGGACTACTTCGAGCTCCACCTCGCCCTCTTCCTCACGGCCGCCTTGGTCCTCCTCGTCCTAAGGCTGGAGCGGGTCCGCCCGACCTCCGCGCGTCGCATCGGCCTGACCTCGGCTCTGGCGCTGCTCGCGCTGACCGCGTTCGGCTACGCCCTGTACGACGTCGCGGAGACCTCGCTGCGCGATTCGCTCCGCGCGTCGCGCGGCTTCTACGGCGTGCTGAAGATCAAGGAGGACGACCGGGAGGATCCGCAGCGGCGCCACCTGACCCTTCAGCACGGGGCCACGGTGCACGGGTTGCAATTCCTCGACCCCCGGCGGAAAAACACTCCCACCAGTTACTACGGCCAGAACAGCGGCGTCGGGAGGCTGCTCCGCGCCCATCGGCCGGACGGCGGCCGGCGCGTCGGCGCCATCGGTCTCGGAGCCGGGACCTTGGCGGCGTGGGGACGGCCGGACGACACCTTCCAGTTCTATGAGATCGACCCGGACGTCGCCCGTCTCGCCACGGGCAGCTTCACCTTCCTCAAGGATTCGCAGGCGAAGACGGAGCTCATCATGGGAGACGCCCGGCTATCGATGGAACGCGAGACCGACCAGCGCTATGACCTCATCGTCCTAGACGCTTTCAGCAGCGACGCGATCCCCGTGCACCTGCTGACGGTCGAGGCATTCGGACACTACCAACGCCATCTGCGGGCCGACGGCGCCATCGCCGTGCACGTCTCCAACCGCTACCTCGACCTCCACCCCGTGGTCTTCGGTCTCGCCGAGAAGATCGGCTATCCCGCGGTCACCATCGACGACCTGGAAGCGGACGACGAGGATGCGGGCACCTACGGCTCGGATTGGATCATCCTGACGCGCAACCCGGCCTTACGGGCCCATCCGTTGCTCCAAGGGAAACCTGCGCCGCCCTCAAAGGCGGCTGCCGGCGGCACGTACTGGACCGACGAGCGAAGCGACCTTCGCTCCCTGCTTTCCACCGAGGAAGGGACTTTCCTGCGCTGGCTGCAGGAGTTCTGACCGACGCGCTCAAGGGCCGCCCTGGCGCCAGCCGGCTTTTCTCGCTTCATCTTTTCGTTCCGATGACCATCTTCCGACCATGCGCTCACCCCGGCTCGTCCCCGTCTTCGCCCTGTTCATCGGCGCCCTCGGCCTCGTCGCCGAACCCACCGCCCCGGCCGCGAAAGCACCGGCCAAGGCTCCGGTCCGCTTCGTCAACGACGGCAATCCCGAGCGCCTCAAGTCGCCCCTCGTCGTCAAACCCGACGAGAACATCTCCTACGGTCCGCACCGCATGCAGGTCATGTATTTCTGGCGGGCCAAATCCGACCGCCCCACGCCCCTGCTTTTCTACATCCATGGCGGCGGCTGGACCAACGGCGACCGCTCCAGCGTGAACGGCATGCTGAAGCAGGCCCTCGCCGCCGGCATCTCGGTCGTCTCCGTAGAGTACCGTTATATCAAGGACGCGACCGCGGACAAGGTCGTGCCCCCGGTGAAGGCCCCGATGCTCGACTGCGCCCGCGCCCTCCAGCTCTGCCGCAGCAAGGCCAAGGAGTGGAACCTCGACAAGAACCGCGTGGCCGCCAGCGGCGGCTCGGCCGGCGGCTGCACCAGCCTCTGGCTGGCGTTCCATGACGACCTGGCCGACCCCGCCAGCGCCGACCCCGTCGCCCGCGAATCCACCCGCCTGACCTGCGCGGCCGTGATGGTGCCGCAGACCACGCTCGATCCCGCGCAGATGCGCGCCTGGACCCCGAACAGCCGCTACGGCGCCCACGCTTTCGGGATCAACGGCGACCCGGCGAAGAAGCTTTCGGCCTTCGACGCCTTCGTGGAGGCCCGCGAGCAGATCATGCCTTGGATCAAGGAGTATTCGCCCTACGAACTCGTGACCCGGGACGACCCGCCGGTCGGGCTCTACTTCAGCACGCCGCCCAACCTCGGCAAGGACGAGAAAGACCCGACCCATACCGCGAACTTCGGGGTCAAACTCAAGGAACACTGCGCGGCGATCGGCGTACCCAGCGTGATGGTCTACCCCGGCGCCCCGGACGTGAAGCACCCGCAGGAGATCGATTTCATCAAGGCCCACCTGCTGCCGCCCAAATAACGGATGCGCCACCTCCGCCTGCTCTGGCTCGGCCTGACCACGCTCGTCGCCGCGGAGCCGACCCTCACCCTGCGCAGCCCTCGCCCCGACCAGGTCTGGCAGCGGGAGGACAAGGCCGGGGCCACGATCATGGTGGAGGGCGAACTACGGTCGGACGGAGCCGACAAGGCCCGGCTGGAGTTCCGCCTCGACGGCGGAGCCTGGCAAGAACTGGCCGCCTGCTGGGACCAATGGAAGGACGGGAAGAATTTCTCCGGCACGACGCGGATCCCGGCCGGGAGACACGAACTCGAAGTCAGAATGACCGGCGACCAGGCTACGAAGCCCTCCGCGCGCGTGCGTTTCGGCGTCGGCGAGGTCTTCGTCGTAACCGGACAATCCAACTCCGCCAACCATGGCGAAGGACGGCAGCAAGCGACCTCGGACGAAGTCTTCACCCTGACCCCCGCCGGGGATTGGCGCCGCTGCGCCGACCCTCAGCCAGGCGCTTCCGGCAACGGCGGGAGTTTCCTGCCGGCGCTGGGCGACGAACTCCACCGCCGGCTCGGCGTGCCGGTCGGCTTCATCGCCTGCGGGATCGGCGCCACCAGCGTGCGCGAGTGGCTGCCCTCCGGCATCCCCTTCCCTCATCCGCCCAGCATCCTGAGCCGCGTACGCAAGACCGCCGACGGCGCCTGGGAGTCCGACGGCAAGGCCTACGCCATGCTCGTCTCCCGGATGAAGTCGGTCCCGGCCTTCCGCGCGGTGCTCTGGCACCAAGGAGAAAGCGATGCCAAGCAGAAGGATCCCACGCGCACCCTCGAAGGGGAAGCCTACGCCCGACTGCTCACGCAGCTGATCGTACGCAGCCGTCAGGACAGCGGTCGCCACGCGCCTTGGTTCGTGGCCCAGGTAAGCTACCACTCTCCGGCCGATCCCGGCTCGGACGACCTCCGGGCGGCGCAAGCCAGCCTTTGGCGCAGCGGCGTAGCCTTGGCCGGACCGGACACCGATGCGCTGGGCGGATCGAATCGCGACCAAGGCGGCAAGGGCATCCACTTCTCCGCCCAAGGCCTCAAGGCCCATGCGCAAGCCTGGGCGGACAAGGTCGCTCCGTGGGTCGAGTCGAGACCCTGAAGTAAAAGCCCCTGACGGGGACGAGGCTTTCCTTTGGTCGGGCTGGTGAGATTCGAACTCACGACCTCTTGCACCCCATGCAAGCGCGCTACCAGACTACGCTACAGCCCGAGAAAGGAAGGTTTCTTAAACCTGAGCCCGAATGGGTTGTCAACCCGACAAACCCATCCGCATGGTTTCTCGACATGAACCAAGCAAACGCTAGGTAAATGACATGAGCTACGCCCCCCTGCTCCTGCTGGCCCTGCTGGCGACGACCCTCAACGCGGAGACCCGGCCCAACATCGTCTTCATCCTGGCCGATGACCTCGGCTACGGAGAAGTC
>JBDKKH010000109.1:0-7246 GCA_039796215.1 Verrucomicrobiota bacterium | reverse complement strand
TGCCCTTGGCGGCCTCGCAGACCGGCAACCCCGTCCTGCTCAGCCTGTGCGCGTGGGTCGGCCCGACCGGTCTCTCGATCGCGCTGGTGTTGTTCAACCTCGGCCTCGCGCGGTGGATCGTACGCCTGCGCGAGACGCACGCCCCGGCCGCGCTCGCGGCGGCGGGTCCGGCCGATTGGTTCAAGCGGCTCACGCCTGAGCTCTACCTGGGGCTTGTCCCCGTGGCCTGCGGCTTCTTCGCGCTGCTCGACGCGAACGCCGCGCGCCTGCGCACCACGCACGACCTCCTGACCGCGGCCGTCGTGCAGACCGACTTCGATCCGAACGCCAAGTGGGACGGCGCGCGCCTGCAGGAGCACCTCGCCGTGACCGAGCGGCTCACCGCGCTCGTCGCCCGCGGCAAAGCCGCGGACTTCGTCCTCTGGCCCGAGGCGGCCTTGCCGCTCACGCTCGAGAGCGAACCTTACGTCGCGCGGCTGACCCAGCTCGCGCGCAGCATCGAGACCCCACTGGTCATCGGCGCCATCGACCGACGGGGCGCCGGTTACGGCAACGCCGTCGCCGTGGTCGCCGAGGAAAGCATCCGCAAGCCCGTCTACGCCAAGCGGCACCTCGTGCCGTTCGGCGAGTATGTGCCCTTCGCGGACTTCCTGCCCCTGCGCAAGGTCGTGCCCATCGAGAGCGATTGCGTGGCCGGCACCGGACCCGCGCTCCTGCCGCTGACGACCCGTGCCGGACGCACGTTCATGGCGGGCGCGCTTGTCTGCTACGAAGACGTCTTCCCCGGGCTCGGGCGCGAGCACGCCTTGGCCGGGGCCGACGTGATGATCGTCGTGACCAACGACGCCTGGTATGGCCGCGAGGCCGGCGCTTACCAGCACGCCGCGCATTCCGTGCTGCTGGCCGCCGCCACCGGCCTGCCCGTGATCCGCTGCGGCAACGCCGGCTGGAGCGGCTCGATCGACGCGCTCGGCCGGTCCCGTCCGGTCCTCGTCGACGGCAGCGTCTATTTCCGCGGGGCCAAGCTGGCCGAACCCGTCAGCCTCCCGCGGACGCGTCCCGAGCCCACTCCGTGGGTCCGGCACGGCGACTGGGCCGTCGGCCTCGGCGGCCTCCTCTTCGCCTTAACCTACGTCTGGCGTCGCCGGCGCAAGGCCTGAGCCGGAAAAATCCCACGTCCTTGTCGACCTTGGCCGGTTTCCTCTCACGATGAAGCCAGCACCGGGATCCGCCCGGTCGCACCACCGCCCATCCCCATGCGACGCCTGCTCCTTGGAATCGGACTTTGTCTCGGCCTCGCCGCGAGCCTGAGCGCGCAGGAGCTGAAGAAGCCCACCGAGAGTTTCCCCGCCAGCGGCCTCGCCACCTTCCGTCTGCGCGTCAAAGCCATCCCCACGCTGCGGATGCGGCTCAACGGCGTCGAGATCCTCATGGGCGTCGATACCGGCTGCCAAGGCACCGCCGTGCTGACGCCGCGGGCCGCCCAGCGTTGCGGCGTCACCGAAGGCTTCAGCCTGCCCACCATGGGGAACTCCGGACGGAGCGAGACCACCTACGGGCTCGTCCGGAAACTCGAGGCCGGGGACGTCGCCTGGAGCGATTTCCATGTCACCATCATGCCCCTCGAGGGCATGGAACTGGATGGCCTGCTCGGGGCGGACATCCTCTTCGCCCGCCCCTTCTACATGGACCTCGGCAACAAGGTCATGACCTTGGGCAAGATCCCCGACACCGGCTCGGCGCATGAGATCCCTTGCTACAGCCGCGGCGGCCACTGCGGCGTCAACATCGAGGTCGAAGGCGTGAAGGTCCCCATGATCGTGGATTCCGGCGCCTCGAAATCCTACCTGAGCTCGCTTAAGTTCCGCGGTCCGACCGAGTTCCGCGGCTTCCTGCCCGTCGCGACCGTGCGCGGCACCTCGCTCACGCGGGTCGAAGTCTGCAAGATCAAGTCCCTGCGGATCGGAGGCGCCCCGCTGGTCGGCGTCGAATTCATCCGGGACCAGGAGCACAACCTGCTCGGCGACGACTTCCTGCGGGCCCATCCCATCGCGGTGGACATGGCCTCCCGACGGCTGTGGCTCTTCGAGCCGCAGACCGACGGGCGCCCGTCGGTCGCGCCGTCGCGCTGAGCGTCTTCAGCGGGAACGTCGGCCTGACTTGCCGGAAGGCTTGCCGCCGCCTTCGCCGCCCTCTTCGCCTTCGCCCGCGCCTTCGGCCGGCTCTTCCTCGTCGTCCCAACGGAGGTTCTTCTCCATGTCCTTGTCGACTTCCTCGACGTCGGGCAGGTCGGCGATGTCTTCGGCCGCGGCCTGCGGACGGGACGGCTTGTCGTCGTCGTCATCGTCGCCGGGGACTTCGTGGCCCTGCGGGACGAACTCGAGGATGTCGGTGATCTCTTCGAACGGATGGATGTCCCGGCCTTCGATCATCGCCTGGTTGCGCAGCTCGCTGAGCTGTTCATCCACGTCTTCGACGGTCAGCTTCTGTTCCAGCTTGATCGTGTCGTTGATCAGCTTCACGCGGAGGCGCATGATGTGCTCCAAGAGGTCGGCGTAGGCGCCCTTGTCGCCGTCCTTGACGTTCGGGAGCGCGAAAAGCTGCTCTTCGGAGTCCAGGATGTGCTCGGCCACGCGCACCAGGCGGACCGTGTTGTCCTTGTCGATCTCCTGCGGCTGGAAAGGCACGAAGGCCGCCTCGAGGATCTCGTTGGACAGCCCGTACTCGCGGAGGGGGTCCATCATGTCGAGGACCCAGGGCAGCTGGTAGGGGTCGAGGATGCCGAGGCCGTCGGGCTCGTAGTGCTTCGGGTCGGAATTCTCCTTCACCCACCAATTGCCTTCCTTCTCCTTGAACCGGATGGTGCACCAAAGGAGCTTTGAGGTAGTCACAGCCATGGCAGGGTGGTTTGCCCAAGTCTGGGCGGGAGTCAAGAGGGGTCGGCGCCCGGGTTCTCCGCTTCCCTTCCGCCCGTTCCTCCCTTAACTCCCGGGCATGTCTTTCCTTTACGACAAAGTGATCGCCAAGGCCCTTTACCGCATGGACCCCGAGACGGCCCACCAGGTCGGCCTGCGGGGGATGGGCCTTCTCGGCGCCTGCGCCCCCTTGCGCTGGATGATGGAACGTTCCCTCACCCCCAAGGGCGGCCGGCCCATCGAGGCCTTCGGCCTGAAGTTCCCCAATCACATCGGACTCGCCGCGGGCTTCGACAAGGACGGCCTCGGCTGGCGAGGCGCCGCCGCGCTCGGCTTCGGCCACGTCGAGGTCGGCACCGTCACCCCGAAGGCGCAGCCCGGCAACGAGAAGCCCCGCGTCTTCCGCTACCCCGAACTGAACGCCGTCGTGAACGCCTACGGTTTCCCGAACCAGGGCGCCCAAGCCCTCTACGACCGCCTCCGCAAGCAACCCGGCCGCGGCCGGCGCGTCAGCCCGCTCGGCATCAACATCGGCAAGAACAAAGCCACCGCCAACGAGCAGGCGCACGAGGACTACCTCACCTGCTTCAAGCTCCTCGCGCCGCTCGCGGACTACGTGGTCGTCAACATCAGCAGCCCCAACACCACCGGCCTGCGCGCCCTGCAGGACCGCGCCCCGCTCGTCACGCTGCTCTCCGCCCTGGCGCAGGAGAACCGCTCCGTCGCCGGCGGACCCGTGCCGCTGCTGCTCAAGATCGCCCCGGACCTCAACCCCAACCAGCTCGCCGACATCGTCAGCGTCGTCGGCGAATGCGGCTTCGCGGGCATCATCGCCACCAACACCACCGTCACCCGCCCCGCCGGCACCGAGGCCTGCTCGCCTGGTCGCGGCGGCCTGAGCGGCGCGCCGCTCCTCGAACGTTCGCTGCAGGTCGTCCGCTTCCTCGCGAAGGAGGCCGACGGACGCCTCCCCATCGTCGGTTGCGGCGGGATCCTCTCCGCCAAGGACGCCGGCCGCTTCCTCGACGAAGGCGCGTGCCTCGTGCAGGTCTACTCCGGCCTCGTCTTCCGCGGACCCGAACTCGCCCGCGAGGTCGCCGAAGGCCTCGCCTGGCGCCAACGCGCCTGGCTCTGAGCCCATGCGCCCCTTCGTCGTCGCCCTGCTCGTCCTCGCGCCCGTCCTCGTCCTGACGGCCGCCCCTGCGGCGCGGAAAAGCGACCCCATGACGGCGGAGGCCTGGCGCGCGGCCGCGGCCGCCTTCGAAGGCAAGACCGTGAAGACGAGCGTGCTCGACCTCGCCGAGGCCGGACTCATCAACGGCGAAGAACCGGCGGCCGTGAAGATCCTCACCGGCAACGAGAAGGAGGAGCTCGGCGGCGAGATCGTCGTGCTCATGCCGCCCGGCCGCTTCCAGGAATTCGTCGCGGCCTTCTCGCAGCGCCAGACCGGCCCGCGGCGCGGCAACTTCGGCACCGTCTCCAAGGCCCGCGTGCTCAACGCCGTCTTCGTGACCCTCAAGGGCGAAGGCGCCCTGCTCTACGGCCTCGACGCCAAGGAAACCAAGACGCTCGGCAAGCCCTCCGAGATCCTCGCGGCCCAGCTACGACCCGACCGGAAGCCCGCCGAGGCCGCCAAGCCGGGCTGGACCACCAAGGAATTCAATCTCGCGCGGCTCGGCGCCGCCGGCGCGCCGGAGTCCGCCCGCGAATGGGAGCGCCTCCAGAACCTGCTTTCGGCCCAGACCCAGGCGGCGCGCCAGCCCCGCTGGAAAAACAAGGAGCTGCTCGAGGCCGTCCGCGGCGGCACGCGCGTGACGATCGAAGACCCGGCCGCCAAGGTCGCGTGGACCTTGGTCTGGAAGTAAGCGGGCGGCTTATTTTCCCGACGGCGCCTTGGCGCGGACCGGCACGTGCACTTCCGAGTGCTTGAAGAAGAACGGCACGAACGGGCTGTTCCAGTAGACCGCGTACGGCTCGCCGGCGGCCTCGACGTCGGCGCGCTTCGCGAGCCAGGCGCGCAGCTCGACGAGGGCCTCCTCGTAATTCTCGCGGCTGTACGAGCCGCGGACACCGATCGCGGCCACGCGGCGCTCGGACACCGAGGCGATCTTCACCAGCGGCGTCTCCGCGAGGTCGGCGCGCTTCGCCGAAGCGTCGTCCATGTAGAAGACCATCGTGCCCGGCGAGATGCCCGCCTCGACCGGCGCCGTCATCGGGATCTTGTTGGAGTCGATGTAGCGGAAGAGCTTCATGAAGAGCCCGTTGTCCGAAGCGAAATAATCCTTCGCCGACTCCGACCGCATCAGGCGGGCCGCGGGCAGCGTCTTCAGTTCGAGGTCGCCGGGCGACGTGCGGGGATAAGCTTCGGCCACGGCGGAGAGATTGGCCGCGGATGCGACGATGGCGAGGGCAACCAGGAGAAACGTCTTCATACCGTCATTAAACGGCGCGCCCGCCCCCTTTCCAATCCCCGAATCCGCCGACCACCCTTGCCACGGCTCCGGGAGTTCCTTTGCTCGGAGCATGGGCGATTCCTCCGATAAGACCAACTTTGCCTCCCGCCTCGGCCATAACTTCCTGACGGGCCTCTTCCTGCTCCTCCCGATCGGCCTGACGTTCTACGTGGTGTCCGTCCTGCTCGACCTGATGGGCAAGTTCATCCAGCCCGCCCTCGAACTCGGCCTCGCCTGGCTCTGGCAGAACGCCAAGCAACCCGTCCCCGACTTCGCCGTCGGCCTGCACCGGCAGCTCGTGGTGGTCAGCTCCGCCGTGGTGATGATCGTCATCCTCGTCGTCGTGGGTTACCTCTCCAAGCGCCTCTTCGGGAAGATCCTCCACAGCTGGTTCGCCAAGGTCCTCGAACGGATCCCCGGCCTCGGTTCGCTCTACGGCACCATCCGCCAGATGGTGGACGCCTTGAGCGGCCGGAACAAGGACACCTTCCGCCGGGTGGTGATGGTCGAGTTCCCGCGGCCGGGCATGTGGTCCATCGCCTTCGTGACCCACGAACAGCCGACGGTCTTCTGCGAAGCCGTCGGCAAGCCCGTCGTGAACGTCTTCATCCCGGCCGCGCCCGCGCCGACCACCGGCGTCATCCTGCACCTTTCGCCGGACGAAGTCCGCGAGACCAAGCTGACCGTCGGCGAAGCCCTCGGGCTCCTGATGAGCTTCGGCTCCGTCGTACCCAAGTCCGCCCGCAAGGAATAGGCCGGATGTCCGCCTCGAGCCTCCGCTGCCTGATCCTCGGTCGCGACCCCTCCGGGGAGTCGCACTTCCTGCTCACGTACCTCGAGCCCTCGGAAGGGATCATGCGCTGCCTCCTGCGGGCGCGCGGCGGCAAGGGCGCGACCCTGCCCGACCTGTTCGACGAAGGCGAGCTGACCTTGGAACGCGCCAAGGACGGCGGCACGCGCTTCGCCCGCGAATACCGGCTCCTGACCCGCCGCGGCGGGCTCGCCCGCCACCACCGCACGCTCGAGCGCGCCAGCCGGCTCGCGGGCATGCTGCGCAAGAACCCGCCCCCGCCCGAGTCGGCCGAGGTGTGCTACCGCATCGCGCTGGAGACCTTCGACGCCATGGCCGCGCGCCCGCGCGCCGACTGCGCCTACTTCAAGAGCCTCTGGCTCATCCTCAAGGACGGCGGCTGGGGCGTGCATGAGCAGTGGTTCACGCGTCTCGGCGCCCGCCAGGCCGCCGCGGCCGCGATCCTCGGGCAGCCGCTCGACGCGCAGACGACCGACGAGGAGACCGTCGCCGCGCTCACCACCGACCTCGAACGCTGGTCCGCCGGCGAGGCCCATTTCGTCCTGCCCTGATGCGCATCGACATCAAGGCCAGGCGCGTCGAACTGAGCGCGCAGGAGTTCGCGACCTTCCGCCCCGGCCCCGGAGCCGGCGCGGGCGGCGCGCCTTGGCGGGCCGAGGCCGGCCGCCAATGGCACGAGACCCTGCGCAAGGTCGCCGAAGCCGAAGGCCGCGGTTGGCAGTTCGAGCGCTCCGTCGCCTGCGAGGTCGGCGCCCTCGGCTGGACCATCGCCATCACCGGCCGGGCCGACCAGTGGCTCGAGACCGAGGGTGAGATCCGCATCCGCGAGATCAAGACCATCAGCCTGAAGCTGCCCCGCAAACCGGAGTTCCTCGTCGGACGCTTCGCCCACCACTTCCTGCAGCTCGCCGCTTACTGTCACGCCGCCCGCCTCGGCTCCGGCGCGCGCGCGGTGCAGGGCGAGCTCATCTTCGTCGATCCCGCCGACGGCACCCGCCAGCCCGTCGCCCTGCCCGCCTCGGCCGAAGCCGACCTGCTCACCCAGGCCGAGACGCTGGCCGCGCACG
>JBDKKH010000108.1:0-2543 GCA_039796215.1 Verrucomicrobiota bacterium | reverse complement strand
GTCCAGCCATGCGCGACGAATTCCATGTAGAGCGAATCATCGCCGCCGTAGAGTTTGTCGCCGATCACCGGCAGCCCGAGCCAGAAGGCGTGGGCGCGGATCTGGTGCTTACGGCCGGTGTGCGGCTGCACGCGCGCGAGGGTGTAGCCGTTGGCCACGAGCACCGGCTCGAAGAACGTCGCCGCGGGCAGCGTCCCGGGGCCTTCGCGCACGGCGGTCTTCACCACGACCTGGCTGGTCTCGTCCGGCCCGAGCGGCTGGTCCACCATCACCGGCTCCTTGAGCTCGCCCTTGAGCAGCGCGTAGTAGGTCTTGAGGACCATGCGACGCTCCATCGCGGTCTGGGCGGCGGAGGCGGCGTCATAATGCTTCGCGATGAGGATCACGCCGCTGGTCTCGCGGTCGAGGCGGCTGACGAGGTGCGAGACCTCCATCTGCTTCCACTCCTTGACCGCGCCGACGAGCGACGACCATGGTCCGTCTTTCGACGGGTGGCACACGAGCCAGCCCGGCTTGTCGAAGACCATGTAGTCGTCGTCTTCCTCGATGAGCCACTTCGGCAATTCGGCCGGGTCCACCTTGGGCGTGGTGCTGCTCGGCGGGACGAAGGAATAGTCGGTCATCGGACGGGCGGCAGGCGGTCCTGCCAGGCGTCGGGCAAGCCTTGGCCGCGCAGGCGCGCCAGGACTTCGCCGACGAGGTAGAGCGAGCCGAGCACGACGACCGTCTCGCCGTCGGCGACGCAGCTCGCGGGCGCCGGGAAGAGCTCGGCGACGGTCGCGCGGCGGACCTCGCCGCGGAAATCGGCCGGGATCAGCGCGGCGAGTTCCTCGACGGAGCAGGCGCGCTCGTTGTCGGGGCGCACGAGCACGAGGCGGGCCGCGTGGCGCGCGGCGGTCTCGACGAGCGGACGGGCCCGGTCGGACCCGAGCGCGCCGATGATCACGGTCGGGGCCGGCAGCGAAGCCAGCAGCGGCGCGACGACGCGGGCGCCCTCTTCGTTGTGCGAGCCGTCGACGATCAGCCGGCGGCCGTCGAGGAGGCGGTGCGACTGCCAGCGGCCGGCCCACTCCACGGCCAGGAGGGCGGCGCGGGCCTTGGCGTCGTCGACCGGCAGGCGGGTCGCGAGTTCGCACGCGAGCAAAGCCGCGCCGGCGTTGCGACGCTGGTGCTCGCCGGGCAGACTCACCTCTGGCAGACCCTGCGGGAAACGGTCGCGGACGAAATGGTGCGGCGCGCCGACCGCGCGGGCGCGGGCGACGATGACGGCCTCGGCTTCCGGCGGGACATCGCCGATGACGACCGGGACGCCCGGCTTGATGATCCCGGCCTTCTCGCCGGCGATGGCCGCGTGCGTCGGTCCGAGGTATTCCTGGTGGTCGAGTCCGATCGAGGTGATCACGCAGACTTCGGGCGCGCAGACGTTGGTGGCGTCGAGGCGGCCGCCGAGGCCCGTCTCGAGGACGGCGACGTCGACGCGACGGGCGGCGAATTCAAGGAACGCCGCGGCGGTGATCAGCTCGAAGAACGTCGGGGCGTCCTCCGGATCCTGGGCGCGGATGGCCTCGTAATGCGGGCGCAGCGCTTCGGCGTGGGCGACCACTTCGACGTCGGACAGCGGCGCGCGGTCGACTTGGATACGTTCGCCGATGGCGACGAGGTGCGGGCTCGTGTACAGGCCCGTGCGCCGGCCGTGGGCTCGCTGGATCGCCTCGATCATCGCGCATACCGATCCCTTGCCGTTGGTGCCGGCGACGTGGAAACAGGGCGCGGCGCGCTCGGGATTACCGAGCCGCGCGGAGAGCAGGCGCATGCGTTCGACGCCGAGGCGCGAGCCCAGGTTACGTAGTCCCGTCAGCCAGCGGAGCGTCTCGGCGGGAGTCATCTCCGCGGGGTCGCGCTCAGGCGCGGGCCTTGACCGGCTTCGCCTTCACCTTGCGGTGGGCGAGGGCGCGGAGGAGGCTGGCCAGCTTCGACTTCATCTCCTTGCGGTGGATGATCATGTCGATGAGCCCGCGCTTCAGGAGGAACTCCGAGGTCTGGAAACCGTCAGGCAGGTCCTGGTTGGTCGTCTCCTTGATCACGCGGGCGCCGGCGAAGCCGATGAGCGCGCCGGGCTCGGCCACGATCACGTCGCCGAGGGTGGCGTAGCTGGCCATCACGCCGGCCATCGTAGGATTCGTGAGGACGGCGATGTAAGGCAGGCCGGCGGCGCGCAGCTTAGCGAGCGCGGCGCTGGTCTTGGCCATCTGCATCAGGGAAAGGATGCCTTCCTGCATGCGGGCGCCGCCGGAGGCGCACACCACGACGCACGGGCACTTCAGCTTGATCGCGCGCTCGATGGCGCGGGTGACCTTCTCGCCGGCGACGGAGCCCATCGAAGCGCCCATGAACGAGAAGTCCATGATCGCGAGGGAGACCGGGAGTCCGTCCATCAGGCCGTGGCCGCAGACGACGGAGTCGCGCAGGCCGGACTTCTTCTGGTGCTGGGCGAGGCGCTCCGGGTAGGAACCGCCGGCGGTGAACTTAAGGGGGTCCTTGGA
>JBDKKH010000107.1:0-5172 GCA_039796215.1 Verrucomicrobiota bacterium | reverse complement strand
CGAAGGCATCGTGGTCGCGCCGCGCGCCCCGACCGACACCTGGAACCTCTGGCATGAGCCGCACATCGACCGCCTGTTCGACCGCCTGATCGAAGATTTCATCGCCCTCCGAGGCGTGCATCCGGACAAGGTCTACCTGCTCGGTTATTCCGCCGGCGGCGACGGGGTGTGGCAGCTCGCCCCCCGTATCCCCGACCGCTTCGCCGCCGCGGCCATGATGGCCGGTCATCCCAACGGCGTGAGCACCCTCGGCGTGCGCAACCTGCCTTTCGCCATGTTCGTCGGCGAAGCGGACACCGCCTACGGCCGGAGCAAGGTCGTCGCGGAGAAGATCGCCGAGTTCGGCCGGCTCCGCCAAGAGGATCCCGCCGGGTATGTGCATCTCGGACGCGTGTATCCGGGCCTGCCCCATTGGATGGACCGCAAGGACGCGGAGGCGTTGCCATGGATGGCCAAGTTCACCCGCGATGCCTGGCCGCGTAAGCTCGTCTGGATCCAGACCGGCGTCACCCATGACCGCTTCTATTGGTTGGAACTGCCCGCCGGCCACGCCAAGCCCGGACAGAAGATCGTCGCGACCGCCCGCGCGCAGGAAATCATCCTCGAAGGCGACGTACCCGCAGGCATGACCTTACGCCTCCGCGACGGACTGGTCGAAGACCTCGCCCGCCCGGTCAAGGTGACGGTCAACGGCCGCGTGGTGCTGACGGCGCTGCCGGAGAGGGCGACGCCGGATCAGCTTTACGCCATGCTGGCCGAACGCTTCGACGTGCCCGCCACGCCGAGCGCCACGCTGCGGTTACCCTGAGCCTGCTGGAGAGGCTTAGGCAGGCCGGCCCGGCCTTGCCTTACTTGCCTTTGGCGTCGGGCTTGGGCGCATCTTCCAGTCGCCGCCCATCCAGCGTGACCGCTTGGACGGCATCCAAGCCGAGCAGCTTGCTTCCGCTCACGGGGTCGGCCTGGGTATGCGCCTCGGGGTCGGTCAGCGTATTGTCTTTGACGGATACGCCGCTGCTCGCGCGGAGCACGATCGCGTGACGGTTGGCCGAGGCCTCCGGCCGGGCGATGACGGTCGCGCGGACGGGGGTGTCGATACGGTTGCCTTCGATGCGGGAGTTTTTGATGCCGATGAGGTTCATCGCGGGGCCGCCGCTGCGGACGAAGGTGTTGCCCGTGATGACGAGGCGTTCGATGGGCGGCACGCCTTTATGCCCCTGGGCGTTATGGGCGTAGGCGTCGATGACGGCGCCGTGGGGCCGCGGGTTCACGTCGACGAAGGTGTTGTCGCGGATCGTGATGTCGCTCGGGATGCCGCCGACCATGCCCATGCCGGTGTTGAGCGAGAGGTTGCTCCCCATCCGCAGGAACGTGCACCCGCGAACCGTGCCGGGGCCGGACATGATCAGCAGACGCTGGAAGTTGTCCTCCCAGCGGCAGTTCTGCACCACCCACCCGGCGCACTCGTGCTCGGGCCAGGACGCCTGCCCTTCGGCGAACGGCGCAGCATCCTGGTCAAGGGTGAGCAGCCAGCCTTGGTGGCTGACGAGCCTGGCCTCTCCGAGGAAGACGCCGGTCTTGCGGTGGATGAAGCGCAGGCGGTCGCCGGCGCGGAGATTATCCAGCGTCGGGCGCAGCGAGGCGTCCGTCTCCAGCGTGACCTGTCGCCCGGAGGCCGCTTTCACCTTGCCCCAGATCCCGTGGAAGTTCTGGAGGTCGTCCGCGGTATGCCGGATGGTGACGTTGTCCATCGTCGTGCCATGCCGCGTCGAGCGGCAGAGGAAGCCATCAGCCCCTTTCCATTGGCTGGTCCCGGGGCGCGGGCCGAAATAGCAGTCCTTCCAGAGGTGCGCCCCGTCGCCGCCGCTCTCGAACAAGCCTCCCTTCGCCACGTAGACGCTGACGCCATGGAGGGTCAGGTTGGCGGAGTCCGCGAGCACGATGGCGCCGGCGGAAGTGTAGAGACAGGACAGGCCGTCCCCGACGCGCAGCACGCCGAGCTCACCGTAGGCCTTTTCCCAGGCGCCGTCATGGATCCGCTCCATCAGCGCGGGGTCGAGCATGTTGACCCAGTAGCGCCCCCCTTCGGAAGGCGTGATGTCCTTGAAGCGCAGCTTGCGGACTCCTCCCTGCAGGTCGTAGAGCGGCACGCAGAACCGGCCGTCGGCCTTGAAGGGCAGGAGCCGCTGTTCGTCGCCGCCCTTGTAGCCGGACGGAACCACGACGCCGGGCGAAGGCTGGATCTCGAAGCGGTTGCCGGCCCGGTCGACGCGCGTGATGCGTCCCTCGATGCACCCGCGCGTCGCGCGGTCGATGGTCGCGCCGCGGAGCACGATGTTACGGCAGTTACGGAAGCCGACGCACCGGTGTCCGGGGGGCATCTGCTTGTCGCCGAGTTCGAACCAGAAGGTGGCGCCCGTCGCGTCGATGACGAAGGGGTGCGCCTGGTCCCGCTGCATGTCCTCGAAGCCGAGCGGGTAGACCGCCTTGTTGCCGACGTAATGCTCCTGGCCGAAGCGGTAATCCCCGGGCGGGATCCGGACTTCGGCGGCCCCGCTTTCGAAGGCTTTCTTCACCATCGGCAGGACGTCCCTGCCTCTTTCACGCTGCGCCGCCTTCTCCGCCTCCGTGAACTGCGGTCCCGCGGGCGCGTCGAAGCTGAAGGCGTGATCGCGCGGCGGGGGCGCGGCGGTTTCCAGGATGGCCCGCTGGTGGGGTGACAGCTGGGCGGGGACGTCGCCGTCGGCCAGGGCCGCGAACGGCAGCAGCATCAGGCCGATGAGGAAGGCGCGCATAGGGATGGTCAGCGGGGGCCTGTTACTTCGCGTAACCGACGGCGGATTTCGGGGCGTAGAAGAGGGTGCCGTGGAACTCCTTGCGCGGCAGTTCGGCGTCCTTCCGGTGCGTCCACTTCAGGAGGTCTTCCGAGGTGGCCAGCTGAAGTCCGTCGCCGGCGGGCTCATCCCAGATCAGGATCCAGCGGTCTTGGTATCTGATCAGCGAAGGACCTTCGGCCATGGACTTCTTGGGTTCCGCGTCGGAAAACATCGCGCCATGATTGCCGGCGATCGGCCCGTGGAGCGGGGTGAAGTCCGGGCGGTCGAGGTCCAGCCCCGTGAAGGTCACCCAGAGGTTGCGTCCCGGCATCTTCGGCAGGTCCCAATTGCGGGAGCATTTGATGATCATGGCCCAACGGTTGTTTTTCTCGTCGAGCCGCATCACTGCGTCGATGGACGCGAAGTCGCAGGGATAGAAGACCTTCGGTTCGCTCCAGGTCAGGAAGTCCTTGGTGCGGGTGACGTAGACGCGGTTGTCATAGCGTGATCCGACCTTGCCGTCGTTATTGCTGGTATTGCCGTTGGTGCGCTCGCGCTTCGTCGTGCTGGCGAAGAGGATGAAGTAGTCCTGTTTCGCCGGATCCCAGTGCAGCTCGGGGGCCCAGACGTTCTCGGGTTGATCCTCCGGCGCCAAGGTCTTCGGAAAGGGGGTGATTTGGCGGGGCTCCGACCAGTTCATCAGGTCTTTGGAAGACGCGTAGCCGAAGATCCGGCCCGTCCAGCCCGTCGTCCAGACCATGTGGAAGAGCCCGTCCCGATGAAGCACGGAGGCGTCGCGCACCAGGTTCTGGCCGTTGGGCCATTGCGGCGGCTGGAAGAACGGCTTGCCCTTGTTGAGCGGCTTGAAGCGCAGGCCGTCGCTGCTGATCGAGAGCGTGGGGCCGAACTGGCCGTTGGCCTGGAAGGAAGTCAGCAGCAGCACCTCATCGGACGTGGGATGCGCCGTGACCGGGCTCGTCGTCTGGGCCTCGCAGCCAAGGGCCGCGCAGAACAGCAGGCAGGTGGGCAAGGAGCGGAGGAAACTCAGCATGGGGCAGGATGAGGAGTTAACGGGGAGCACTGAGGATTTAAAAACCTTAATTACAGGCGGTCAGAACACGGGGTCAGGCCGCACCCGAAATCATGCGCACCTAAATTCACCTCTTTTGCCCGTAATTAGGTGCGCTCCACGGAAGGTGCGGCCTGACCCCATCTTCGCCGCTCGCCTACGCCGTCGCCGGCGGGGTCGCCGCCGCTTTCTTGCCGGGCAGGTGAGGCTCAGTCGCCGACCGCGCGGTAGATCTCCCCGAGCTTCGTGGGCGCGCCGTCCTTGAGGAGGGCGGCCTTCCCCGAGCTCGGGTTGAAGTAGGCGTAGCGTTCGACGAAGCGGTGCTTTTCCAAGGCCCGGAGCGCGCCTCGCAGGAACTGCGCGTGGCCGGCGTCGTCGGCGCGGGTGTACATCGCGTTGAACTCCGTGATCCAGACCGGCCGGCGGTAGCTGGCGTTGAGTTCCTTGAGCCAGTCTTCGAAGGCGCCGGGGTCGGCGCTGCGATACCAGTGGGCCGTCACGAAATCGATCCGGAGCTTCTTGCGCTGGGCTTGCTCCATGAACTCGCGCATCCAGGCTCCGCCGCCGCCGTCCGATGACACGCTCGGCGAGCCGAGACGGAGTTTCTTCTCTTCGGCGAACGCCACCATCGCCGGCCAGGCCTCGATCGCCTGCGCGACGGTGAGGTTGCCCTGCGAGGCGCGCTCGGGCTCGTTGAAGCCGAGCAGGGCGCGTGCCGCGGGATCTTTCATGCCGCCCAGTTCGGTGGCGGGCACCGGCTGACGGTTGCCTTTCACCATCGGGACGAACTCATAGCTGGCCGTGCTCCGCCCTTGGCAGCCCCAGCCATACCACCAGGCGCAGCCGAACTGCGTCTCCGACTCGGGACGATTGCCTCCCCAGCCTTTCTTGGGCGATCGGCGGGCGGCCCTCTCCTCGGCCCAAGAGCCCAGCGGAGCCAGCACCGCGCCGGTCAGCAGCAAGCGGAGCGTATCGCGACGGGTCAGGGGCATGGCCGGAAACCTAACCAAAATGCCCGGCGCGCAAAAGGGTAAAGAACCTAGCCCATCTCCGTCGAACCCTCGGGTTCTCATCCCTCCGGATAGCCAATAGGGCCTATTCGACTTACCGGTGAGGCAAGTTTACTGGGTAGTCCTAGCTGGCGGAGAGGGAGGGATTGGCTCCGCTGGGCTACGGGGCATGGCCCCAATCCTGGCGGATTGCCTGTTCGGCCTGCGGCCTTCACCGAACCCTCAGGTACTCATCCCTCCGGTTGGCTTAAACGGTGCCAACAGACTCTCTGTCAGTTAA
>JBDKKH010000106.1:0-6811 GCA_039796215.1 Verrucomicrobiota bacterium | reverse complement strand
CCTTCTCCCGCGTGACGTCGGCGCTCGCCGAGACCGTCCAAGGCATCCGCGTGACGCAGGGCTTCGCGCGCGAGGACACCAACGCAGGGATCTTCACGCGCCTCGTGCGCAGCCTCGCCGGCAACGTGGTGAAGACCGCGAGCCTCACCTCGCTCTACCTGCCGCTGCTCGAACTCAACGCCCAAGGCTTCATGGCGGCGCTCATCGGCGTCGGCGGCTGGGCCGCCCTGTCGGGCGCGGGAACGGGCCTCGGCGACCTGGTGACCTTCTTCTTCCTGGCCGACCTGTTCTTCTCGCCGATCACGATCATCGGCACCCAGCTGTCCGAGGCGACGCTCGCGATGGCCGGGGCGGAGCGCTACTTCCGGCTGCTGGACACGCCGCCGGCCTGGACGGACAAACCCGAGGCCCGGGACTGCCCGCCCTTGCGTGGTCGGGTCGAGTTCCGCGACGTGGGTTTCGCGTATGTCCCTGACCGCCCGGTCCTGCACGAGGTCTCCTTCGTCGCCGAGCCCGGCCAGGTCATCGCCTTGGTCGGCCACACGGGCTCGGGCAAGTCGACCATCGTCGGACTGCTGGCCAAGTTCCAGCTGCCGGCGACCGGCGCCGTCCTCGTCGACGGCCACGACCTAGGCGACATCCGCCAGGAGACGCTCCGCCGGCAGATGGGCTTCGTGTTCCAGCAGAACTTCCTTTTCGCGGGGACGATCGCCGACAACGTGCGGGCCGCGCGACCGGAGGCCAGCGACGAACAAGTCCGGCAGGCGTTCCGGGATCTCGACTGCCTCGACCTGATCATGGCGCTGCCGGAAGGGATCGACACGCCCTGCTCGGAAAAGGGCCGCGGACTTTCGATGGGACAGCAGCAGCTCGTCGCCTTCGCGCGCGCCTTGCTCGCCGATCCACGGATCCTCGTGCTGGACGAAGCGACCAGCGCGGTCGACACGCTCACCGAAGCCCGCCTCCAGGTCGCCTTGCATCGTCTGATGAAGGGTCGTACGTGCTTCGTGGTCGCCCACCGGCTCAGCACCATCCGTCGCGCCGACTGCGTCCTCGTGCTCGCCGCCGGGCGCATCGTCGAACGTGGCTCCCACGAAGCGCTCCTGGCCGCCTCCGGGGTCTACGCCGGATTACACCGCGACTTCCTCAGCGCCACCCGCTGAGCGGATTACTTGGCGGGCGCCACGGACTCGAACGAAGGCCGCCGCAGCCGCTCAGGAGCGATCGCAGGCTTGGGTTCGGTCGAGGGTTTGGGGTCTTTCGCCTCAGTCGGAAATGCCGCGGACAAGCCCTCGGTGCGGATGGGCGCATACAGATCTCCGACCGGCGAACGGCGGGTGACTTCGGCCTCCAGTCCTTGGTAGGCGAGGCCGGCATCTCCGGGGCGCAAAGCGAGGGATAATTCCATTCGGACGGATTGGCTGACGGGGCCGCCCGAGAAACGGACGTCCTTCTGGCCAGCCAGCACGGCCAACCCGAGGCCGTCCGGCGCCTGCGGAAGAGGGACCTCCCACGTCGTCGCCAGCAGTCCGGGCGGCAAGAGCACGAGGATGGTACGGACAGGTCCGCCAGGGTTGCCCGGATAGACCAGGCGACGACGCCACAACGGCCAATAGCGGCGTCCGTCGTCATCGACCAATTCAAGTCCGCCCGGCCCGTCGACGACGAGCATGCGCTCTTTGAGGAAGGCGACTTCGGTCGGGGTGAACTGCGCCTGGACGGCGCCCGCGCGCCGCACCGGGCCCGCTTCCGGGCCGACTTCCGCGCTGGCGAGCAACACGACCTGGACCGGCCCCGCCACGCGATGGTCGATCCAGGCGATGGCGCCGTAAGGGAGGGCCGTCATGGCCGTGGCGAGCGCGAGGCCACCGGCGAGCGACCGGCCGAATTCATGGCGCGCCCGGAGAGCGGTCAGCAGACCCGCCCCGGCGAAACCCGCGGCGTGCACCGAGATGTCGGTACCGAGCGTCCACTGGGCCCGTTCGAAATCATCCGGCTGACCGAACCAGCGGATCCGCAGGAACATCAGCACGACCCAGCAGGCTCCCGCGACCGCGCCTACCAGAGGGGCGAAACGGACGCCCGCCGCGACGTAGGGTCGGAGAAGCAAGGCGGAGAGCAAAGAGGCGAAGAGCCCCCCGAAGAAGGCGTCCTTGAGCGAGGCGACCCCGGTCAAGGCGGCGGCCAGGACGAGGAACGCCCACGTGAACCAATACGTCAGGGCGTAAGCCTTCATTCCCCGACGATCGTGCCCGCAGGCACGATGGCGCCTTTCTTCACGACGATCACGCCGTCGCGGACAAAGAGCGCCTCGGTCTCCCACTTCTCCGGCAATCCGGTCGGAGCCAGACGACAACCGGCGCCGATGCGGGCGTTCTTGTCGATGATCGCGTTGCGGATGAGGCAGTTGGCGCCCACGCCGACGTCAGGGCGGCCCAGCCCATGGTTGCGGGCGAGGTCGTTCGGACGCTCGAAAGCGTCGGCGCCCATCATCACGACGTTCTCGAGGCGGGAACCGGCCCGGATCACCGAACGCACGCCGATGACGCAGCGGTTCAGTTCGGAGTCGTCGACGATGGCGCCGTCGGCCATGAGCACGCGCTGCGAGCGGGCGCCGTTGAGCTTGGCCGGAGGAAGGTAGCGGGAGTGGGTGTAGACCGGGTTCTGGCCGTCGAAGAAGTCGAACGGCGGCACGGGATCGGTGAGCGTCAGGTTGCACTCCCAGAAAGAACCGACGGTGCCGATGTCCTCCCAATAGCCGTCGAAGACATAGGCCATCATGCGCTTGGAAGCGAGCAGGCCTGGGATGACTTCCTTGCCGAAATCGGTCTGGGTATGGTCCGCGAGGGCCTCGCGCATGACCTTGCCCGAGAACAGGTAGATGCCCATCGAAGCCAGGCAGTAAGGCTGGTCCGATTTGTCGGAAAGGCGCGCGCGAGCCGCGCCGCCGAGCACCAGGGAGGAGATGACGGCGGGATCCTTCGGCTTCTCGACGAACTCGACGATCCGCAGGTCGGCGTTGACGCGCATCACGCCCAGCGCCGAGACCTGGTCCGCGGGCATGGCCTTGGCCGCGATGGTGACGTCGGCGGCGTTCTCGATGTGCTGGCGGGCGAGCTCTTCGAAATCGAGGCGGTAAAGCTGGTCGCCGGAAAGGATGAGGACCAGATCGTCGTCCTTCAGGTCGTAGTGATGGAGGTTCTGGCGCACGGCGTCCGCGGTGCCCTGATACCAGGATTCCTTGTCGCCGGTCTGCTCGGCGGCGAGGATGTCCACGAAGCCCCGGCCGAACCCGTCGAACTTATAGGTCTGCTGGATGTGCTTGTGCAACGAAGCCGTGTTGAACTGCGTCAGCACGAAGATCTGGTTGAACCCGGAGTTGAGGCAGTTGCTGATCGGGATGTCGACGAGGCGGTAGTTGCTGGCGAGCGGCACGGCCGGCTTGCAGCGGTCCTTGGTCAGGGGATAGAGGCGGGAGCCACGGCCGCCCCCCATGATGATGCTGATGACACGAGGAAGGGAGGGCATGGCGGGATGACCTACCTTCCCTCCGCCGGCCGCCGTCCTCAAGCGGAAAAGGGTGAATGGCGGCTTGAAGCGGACACCGGCTATCCGTTGCATCGCCATTCGCATGGGCTTCGCCTTCCACATCCTCGGCACCAGCAGCTCGGGCAACTGCTCCCTGCTGGAAGCGGGCGGCACCCGGGTCATGCTGGACGCCGGCTTCCAAGGGCCGCGGCTGGAGGCCTCGCTGCAGAAACTCGGACTCGAAGCACGGGCGCTCGACGCGGTCTTCATCACCCACGAGCACTCCGACCACTGCGTCGGCCTGCCCTTCCTTCTCCGCCAGAACCCCACGCTGAAGGTGTTCGCCAACCGCGAGACCGCCCGCCGGATCAAGGACTCCTTCAAGTCCCAGCCCGACTGGCAGCTTTTCGAGACCGGCACGACCTTCGACTTCCGCGGGCTGCAGGTCACGGCGATCCCCATCCCGCACGACGCCGCCGACCCCGTGGGGTACGCCTTCGACCTGCCCGCCGAAGAGGCCCGCCCTGCCCGACGCCTCACCTGGCTGACCGACCTCGGGCACGCCACCCCCGTGGTACGCCACCACGTGGCCCTCGCGGACATCCTCGTCCTCGAAGCCAACTACGACGAGGAGATGCTCGATCTTTCCAAGCGCCCCGCCTCGCTGAAACAGCGTATCCGGGGCAACTTCGGACACCTCTCCAACCGGCAGACCAAAGAACTCCTGCTCGGACTGCGCGAATGGCAGACGACGGAGCTCTACCTCGGACACCTCAGCAAGGAGTGCAACCGGTCGGTGATCGTCGACGCGCTCATGAACGAAGTCCGCGACCGCAAGCATGACCTCCGGATCACGGTGGTCGACCCCCTCGAAGACAATCCGGTCAGCCTCTGGTGAGGCTCAACGGGCCGGCGGGACCGGCACTTCCTCCGCGGCCGGCGGAGCCGGGACCGCGGACGCGGCCCGGACGCTGGCACTTTCGGCGACGGACCGGGCCAGTCGCTTGACGGCGGCGCCGCAGACGGGAGAGGCGGGGTTGAGATCCTGGGCCGAAAGCCACGCGGACAACGCCGCGGCCTCGGCGCCCTCTTTCTCCAGCCGTTCGGCCTGGCCGATGAGCTGGGCGTAGCCCGCGACGAGCGGGGCGATGTCGGAACGGGTCTTCGCCAGGACGAGGTCGTCGGACTCGGTCTTGTAGGCCTCGATGATCACGTCCCAGGCGAGGTAGGGATTGTTCTGCGAGGCCAGCATCGCGGCCTTCTGGATGTTGGCGTCGAGCTCGCCGACCCGCTGGACGACCTTGCGCAGCTTGTCGGAACGCTCCTTGTCCTGGGCGAGGGCCAAGGCGTACTCGAGCTTCTTGTTGAAGATCTCACGCCACTTGGCCTCCGTCATGAGGCGGTCGAATTCCGGGACCTTCTGGGCGAGCGTGTCCTGCCGGCTGACCACCTGGTTGGCGAATTCTTTCACGCCGGGGTTCTGCGGCCAGATCTTGGTGGCCCGCTCCAGCGCGGCTTCCGCCTTGGCGTTGTCGCCCGCGAGCGCGGCGGCCTTGGCCGACAGCAGGGACATGTTCGAGGCGTTCATCGCGTTGCTGACCTTGGAAAGGATGGCCGCACCCGGGAAATCGCGCGCCCGGCCGCGCACCTTGTTCACGTAGCCCTCGACGTTGGCCAGGTCGCGCTCGTCGCCGAGGCGCTGCAGTTCGCGGAGGTCGCGCCAGAGGGCGAGCTTCTCGCGCTTCTTCTCCTGCGGATAGAGCATCACGACCGGCTCGAACTCGCCGAGGAAGAAGGTCTCCTGGAGGCGTTCGAAGGCTCCGTAGAGTTCACCCTGCTTCACCAGGTCGTCGACCGTCTGCATGCCCTTCGAGACATCCTTGATCGCCTCGCGGGAAAGCGTGTCGATCGACTCCAAGGTCGGCACGAAATCGGAGACCGGGAAGAACTCCTTCACTTCTTTGGCGCCGACGACGATGTCCTGGCTGCCGGCGTTGAAGATCACGCGATAGAACGCGCTGGTCGTGAGGGCGTGGCGGTAGCGGCGGGCCATGAGGAACGCGACCATCTGCGACTGGAACTCGACCTTGGCCTTGAGCCCGAGGACCGTCATCTGCGTGCCGGTGGCGAGGATCTGCGCCTGCGTGCGCGCCTCGTCCTTCACCTTGTAGCCCAGCTCCGTCGTGCCGGTGGAAGACTTGGTGATCGCGACCGCCTTGTTGCTGGCGGCCTGCGAGCGTTCGTCGTTGGCCTTCTCGATCATGTCGGCGCGATTGACGACGGTGGCCTCCTGACTGCGACGCAGGGACTCAAGCTGATTGGCGCTGACCCCGAGGGACTGGTACTCCTTGTTCATGCGCCAGGCCTTCTGGACCTGGCTGGCGATGGTCAGGCAGTTACCGCCATCGAACTCGTATTCGGCGGCCTTGAACAGCAGGTTGAAGGCTTCCTGCTGGTTCCGGTAGAAATTGGCCTGGGTCAGGGACCTGGGCGAGAGGAGCAGCTGGATCTGATCGAGGATCGCGACGTAGCGGTTGATGTCGCCGTTGTCGTTCGGGGCCGCGAGGTAGCGTTCGAAGCGGGCACGGATGGCGCGGGAATTCCCGATGTTCATCGTGGTCCCCTTCCACTGCATGGTGCCGTTCTCCATGTCCAACGAGTCGCTGTTGACGTTGAAGATACGGTCAGCCCCGCCTTCGGCGGTGGAGCTCTGGTAGTTGCCCGCCGTGCCTCCGGCGGAGCCTCCGGGAGCCGCGACCTGTCCCTGCGCGAGCCCTTGGACGGTCAGGGCGCACCAACCGAGGCAACTAAGAAGAAGAGGACGCATGGCGGGAAATCAGAAGCGCTCCAGGGCTTCGACGACCAGGAGGTCGCGGGTGACGCGGAGCTTGCACTTGAAACGTTGGCCGACCTCGAAGGAGTCGGTCGAACCGGCGGGGACGAAGACCGGGATGCGGCCGACGGCACGCGCCGGATCCTTGTCGATGGGCTTGACGGCCAGGACCCGGCCGCGGCCTTCGACGAAGGCGAGCTGCTGTTCGATCTGGCAGTCGAGCCGGTAAGTATTGCCCTGCAACGTCGCCCAGTCCTTGCGGTAAGCCTCCACCGAAAGCGGGGAGAGGTCGCCGAAGCGGCCGCCGCCGCCCATGCGTTGCGCCACCACGAAAAGGAGGATGGCGATGACCACGACGGGGATGCCGAGGGCGAAGAAAAGAGGGTTGATTTTGGACATGGGGTGCAGGGCCGCCGAGGACCCTGCTCAAAGCCTAGGGTCCTTTCGGCA
>JBDKKH010000105.1:0-3936 GCA_039796215.1 Verrucomicrobiota bacterium | reverse complement strand
ACGGCGCTTTTCGACGGCCGCAACGGCTCCGTCCCGGATGTCAGCGTCGTCAACATCGACGACCCGCACGGCCGCGCGCTCGCCGCGGCGTGCCGGACGCGCGGTCCGGTCCTGACGTTCGGCCTGTCGCCCGACGCCGACCTGCGCGCGACCGACGTCGCCCTCGACGCCGGCGGCGCGGTCTTCACCGTGCGCCATGCCGGGCGCGCGGTCGTCTTCAAGTCGGCCCTCCCCGGCGACTACAACGTCGCCAACGTCCTGTGCGCCCTGGCGGTGGTCGCCGCGCTCGGCCGCGATCCTTTCGCCCTCGTCGCCGCCGTCGCGGCGTTCCCCGGTGTCGCCGGCCGCATGGAACGCGTCGAGGCCGGCCAGCCTTACCCGGTCTTCGTCGACTACGCCCATACGGACGACGCCTTGCGGAACGCGCTGCGGATGCTGCGCGGCATCACCCCGGGGCGCCTGCTCTGCGTCTTCGGCTGCGGGGGAGACCGCGATCGCGGCAAACGCCCGGCGATGACGCAGGCCGTGGCCGCCGGCGCCGACCTCGCCTGGGCGACCGCCGATAATCCGCGCAAGGAGAACCTCGGCCAGATCTTCGCCGACATGCGCGCGGGCCTGCCGGCGCTGCCGAACATCGAGTTCGTGGCCGACCGCCGGGAGGCCATCGGCCAGGCCCTCGCCACCGCCAAGGCGGGCGACTGCGTCGTCATCGCCGGCAAAGGGCACGAGACGACCCAGGAATTCGCCGACACCGTGGTCCCGTTCGACGACCGCCAGGTCGTGCGCGAGATCCTCGAGCTACGGAGGGCTTCCCGCGCATGAGCCTCGTCTTCGCCCCCGACGATCTCGCGGCCTCGACCGGCGGCCGCTGGACCGCTTCGCCTGCCGGGCCCCTCACGGGTTTCGGCGTCGACACCCGCGCCCTGCGCCCCGGCGAGGTCTTCGTCGCCCTGCGCACCGAGCGCCGCGACGGGCATGATTTCCTCGCCGACGCGCGCGCCCGCGGGGCCGCGGCGGCGATCGTCGGCCGCGTCGTCGACGATCCCTTGCCGCAGCTGGTCGTCGCCGATCCGATGGTCGCGCTGCGCTCCGCGGCGGCCGCCTGGCGGGCGCGTTTCCCGGGCCGCGTCGTCGGCGTCACGGGCAGCGTCGGCAAGACCTCCACCAAGGAATTCCTCGCGCATCTCCTCGGTCGCGCGGCCTTCGTCACCGAGGCCAACCTCAACAATCTGCTCGGCGTGCCGCTGATGCTCCTGCGGGTCGATCCGGAACGCCACCGCTTCGCCGTCATCGAGGCGGGCATGAGCGTGCCGGGCGAGCTCGGCCTCTCGGCGCAGGCGATCGGTCCGGATCTCGCCATCGTCACCGCGGTCGCCGCGGTGCACCTCGAAGGCGTCGGCTCGCTCGCGGGCGTGGCCCGCGAGAAAGCCTCGCTCGTGGCGGCACTCGCGCCGGAGGGCCAGGCGGTCTTGCCGGCGTCCTTGCTGGCCTGGCCTGATTTCGCGGCGCATGCGGGCCGCTGCGTCGCGGTGATGTTCGCGGGCGAATCCGCCCCCGCCGTCGCTCCCGCCCGGCTCGTCCGCGCCGCTTTCCTCGATGACGGACGCGGCGGCCGCTCGGTGTCGCTCGACGGCGAGGTCTTCCCGCTCGGTCCGCTCTCGGAGGGGCTCGCCCGGAACGCCGCGCTGGCGCTGGTCGCCGCCCGTCTGCTCGGCGTCCCGGCCGCGGAGCTCGCCGCCGTCTCGGCGGGTTGGTCGGCGCCGGCGGGCCGCGGAAGCGTCCATGCCGACGGCGCGCGCTCTTTCTACGTCGACTGCTACAACGCCAGCCCCGCGTCGCTGCTCGACGCCGCGGCCGCCTTCGACCGGCTCTTCCCCTCGGGTCCGCGCCTCTTCGTCCTCGGCGGGATGGCCGAGCTGGGCGCCGATGCGGCGCGTCTCCACCGCGAATGCGGCGCGCGCCTCCCGCTCCGCGCGGGCGACCACGTGGTCGCCTTCGGCGGCGACGCCCCGTCGATCCTGGCCGGCATCGCGTCGGCCGGCGTCAGGACCACCGCGGCGGACACCCTCGAGGCGGCGACCTCGCTCGTCACGGCGCATCAAGGCGCGGTCTTCCTCAAGGGCAGCCGGGCCTTCGCCTTGGAACGGGTCCTGCCTCCTTCCGTGCGCTCCGCGCTCGCCTTCCACTGACATGCTTTATCGTCTCAGCGAACTCGTCGATCTCTGGGGGCCGTTCCGGCTCTTCGAATACCTTTCCGTGCGCGCGATCCTCGCGGGCGTCACGGCCCTGCTGCTGGGCATGCTTTTTTCCGGACGCCTGATCGCCGTGCTCGGTCGGCTGCGTCAGCCGGAGCGTTCGGCCAAGCTCATGGGCGAGCTCGCCAAGGAGGGCGGCAAGGTCCCGACGATGGGCGGACTCATCATCGCGGCCGCGATGATCCCCTCGGTCTTGCTCTGGGCCCGGCCCAACGTGCTGGTCCTGGCCTCGCTCTGGTGTCTCGTCGGCATGGGGCTCGTCGGGCTTTACGACGACTGGCTCAAGGTCCGCCATGGCAACGCCGACGGCATTTCCGCCCGGATGAAGCTCGCGGGACAGGCCGTCGTCGCGGCCTCCGCGTTCGGCCTCGTCCTCCTCGACCCCGCCTATCGCGAGAGCCTGTGCGAGATCTGGCTGCCCGTGCTCAACGGGCCGGTCTGGTCGGCCGGCTCCTGGGGCTGGCCCTTCCTCGCCTGCCTCGCGGTGGCCGGGGTCTTCTTCGTGCTCGTGGGCGTCGGCTGCTCGAACGCCGTGAACCTCACCGACGGCCTCGACGGGCTGGCCATCGGCTGCGTGCTGATCACCACGACCGTGCTGGGCGTCGTCGCCTATCTCGCCGGTCACCTCGAGTTCGCGAACTATCTTCGCATCAGCCACGTCTCGGGAGCGGGCGAGCTCGCCGTCTTCTGCGCGGCGCTCGCGGGCGGCAGCCTCGTCTTCCTCTGGCACAACGCGGCCCCGGCCGAGATCTACATGGGCGACGTCGGCGCGCTCGGGCTAGGCGGCGCGCTGGGCGCGGTCGCCTGCCTGATGCATCAGCCTTTCCTGCTCGCGATCGTCGGGGGCGTCTTCGTCGTCGAAGCGGTCTCGGTCATGCTGCAGGTCGCCTACTTCAAGCGGACCGGCGGCAAGCGCCTGTTCCTGATGACGCCCATCCATCATCACTTCCAGAAGAAGGGCTGGCCCGCGACGAAAGTCGTGGCCCGTTTCTGGATCCTCTCCCTGCTGTGCGGCCTCCTCGGCCTGCTTTCGCTGAAACTCCGATGAGCGAATTCCCCGAATCCCTGCGTCGGCGGCTGACCCGTCCCGCCGCCATCTTCGGCGAGGGCGTCAGCGGCCGCTCGGTGGCCGACTCCCTGGCGTCGGCGGGCTTCGCTTCGGTGATCTACGACGAGCGCGGCGAGAACCGCGTCTTCGGTCCCGCCGAGGCGGCGCGCCATGACCTGCTGGTCTACAGCCCGGGTTTCGCCCAGGCCCATCCGTGGCTGCTCGCCGCGCGTCGGGCCGGCCTGCACTGTCTCGCGGAGCTCGACTTCGGCGCGTTGCTCTGGACGGGCCCCGCCGTCGCCATCACGGGCACCAACGGCAAGACGACCCTCACGGAATTCCTTTCGTTCGCCTTCAAGCGCGCGGGCCTGGACGCCATCGCCTGCGGCAACGTCGGGCTCCCCCTCACGTCCCTGCACCGTACCGTGTCCAACGGTTCGTTCCTGGCGGTCGTCGAAGTCAGCTCCTTCCAGGCCGAAGACCTTCGTCATTTCACCCCGGAGGCCGTCCTCTGGTCCAACTTCGACGAAGACCACCTGGACCGCCACGGCGACCTCGAGAGTTATTTCCGGGCCAAGCATAAGCTCGTCGAGCGCATGATGCCCGGGGGCATCCTCGTCGTCGGCGAATCGG
>JBDKKH010000104.1:0-4053 GCA_039796215.1 Verrucomicrobiota bacterium | reverse complement strand
ACCAAATCCTGAACCTGTACCCGAACCTGAAGACCTGAACCAGGCTCCCGACGGCCGAGACCCGAGACCTGAAATACAAACCACAAGTTGGTAAGACAGACGAGCGAGAGGCCCGGAGGCTCAGAGGCTCTGTTGACCAGACCCATTCAACGCTCAAGGGGAGACCGGAAACCGGATAGTTTGCTGCGGGCATTCTCCGGAAGGTGACGGGTGACGGCCATCGCTCAAAGTGAGTCGGTCCTACCCCAACCCCTACCGCTATCCCTAACCCTAAATTCACCTTTGCACCTTTGCACAGGAGCGCTGCTCCGGTTTGCACCTTTGCAAGCGGCTACGCCGCCTCTCCGGCGCGTTGCCTCCCTTGCCCCCGTGTCAACTTGCCAACCTGCCAGCTAGTCCTGCCTCGTTCTGTTCAACTAAGCCTCTGGGCCTCCGAGCCTCTCGTGAGCATCCGGTCTCCGGTTCCCCTTCTAGTCCTGTCTCTCCCTATACTCGATACTCCATACTCGATACTCTCGCATCTCCCCTTGCCCACAGGTCAACTTGTCAACCGGCCAGCTAGTTTGGCAGTTCTGGGCCTCCGAGCCTCTGGTCAACTGAGCCTCTAGTCCGACCTCTCATCCATTCAGCCCTCCACGCAGCCCTCGATTCAGTCATCGACTCAGTCCTCTTATTCTTCCGATTCAAATGCCCTCCCTCGCTCTCATCGTCGGCACGCGCCCCGAGTGCATCAAACTCGCTCCGGTGGTCGCGGAACTACGCCGCGGCGGCAAGGTGACGCCGCTCCTGGTCTCCACCGGTCAGCATCGCGAACTGCTCGATCAGGCGCTGGGCTCGTTCGGCCTTAAGCCCGACATCGATCTCGGCCTGATGACTCCCGGCCAGTCGTTGCCGGAACTTTCCAGCCGGGTCATCACCGGCGTCTCCGCCTGGCTCGCTTCGGCGAAACCTTCCGCCGTCCTGGTGCAGGGCGACACCACCACCGTGCTCGGTTCCGCCCTGGCGGCTTTTTACGCCGGGATTCCGGTCGGGCATGTCGAAGCCGGCCTGCGGACCGGCGATCTCCGTTCGCCCTTCCCGGAAGAAATGAACCGCCGCGTCAGCACCACCCTCGCGCGCTGGCATTTCTGTCCGACCGAACAGTCCCGGGCCAATCTCCTGCGCGAAGGCGTGCCGCCTGAGCAGTGTCATGTCACCGGCAATACCGTCATCGACGCCTTGCTCGCCACGCGGGCGCGGATCGGCGGGCTGGAGGCGGCGGGGGTCGGATCTCGCCTCGGCATCGCCCCGGCGTTCGTCGCCTCGCATCTCGCGGACCCCAAGGCGCGCTGGGTGCTGGTCACTGGTCACCGCCGCGAATCTTTCGGACCCGGCTTCGAGAACATCTGCCGCGGACTCCGTCGGCTCATCGACGCTCATCCCGACCTGGGCCTCGTCTACCCCGTGCACCTCAACCCGCAGGTCCAGGAGCCCGTCCGACGACTCCTCGGCGATCACCCGCGGATCGCGCTCGCCGCTCCGGCGGCCTACGATGATTTCGTCTGGCTCATGGACCGGTGCGCCTTCGTGCTCACCGATTCCGGCGGCGTGCAGGAAGAAGCCCCTTCGCTCGGCAAGCCCGTGCTCGTCCTCCGTGAAAACACCGAGAGACCCGAAGGCGTCGACGCGGGCACCAGCGAACTCGTCGGCACCGATCCCGCGCGCATGGTCGCCGCGGCGACCCGGCTCCTGACCGACCCGGCCGAATACGCCCGTCGTTCCCAGCTCCGTAATCCTTATGGCGATGGCAGCGCCGCGGCGAAGATCGCGCGGGTGATGGAGGCGGCGCTGAGTCGATAGACATCAGGGAGGTGCAAAAGTGATTTTGAGAGTATCGAGTATGGAGTATCGAGTATAGGGAGAGAAAGGGCTTAGCCGCGGGAGCCTGGAGCCGGCGGCCGAAAGCCGGACGGCTGGCACCCGAAAGGCTGAGGCCCCGATAGCCGGCACCCGTCACCTTCAAGAAAATGACCGAAGCATACTTTCCGGTTTCCGGTCTCCCCTTGAGTGCTGTCTCTCTGGTCAACTAAGCCTCTAGCCCTCCAGCCCTCCGGTCCTCTCGTTCGGCTTTCATCCATTCAGCCCTCAACGCAGCCCTCGATTCAGCCATCAATTCGGCCCTCTTTTAGTCGTCCGTGCGCCTCCTCTATTTCCATCAACATTTCTCGACTCCGCGGGGAGCGACGGGCACGCGCTCTTATGAGTTCGCGCGGGCCTTGATCGCCCGCGGACATCGGGTGACCATGGTCTGCGGCGCGCACGCCCAGAGCGGCCTCGAACTTCCTTACGACGCCCGTCACGACTGGCATCGCGGCCAGGTCGACGGCATCGATGTCATCTCGTTGCCGCTGGCCTATTCGAACCGCGATTCTCTGGTCCGCCGCGGCTGGACCTTCCTTCGTTTCGCCCTGCGCTCCGTCCGGCTCGCGTTGACGCTCGAAGCCGACCTGGTCTTCGCCACCTCCACGCCGATCACCGCGGTCGTACCCGGCCTCGCGGCCAAATGGTTCCGCGGGCTGCCGTTCGTCTTCGAAGTCCGCGACCTCTGGCCCGAACTCCCGCGGGCGCTCGGGGTACGCAATCCTTTCCTTCTGGGAGGCATGTCGCTCCTCGAGTTCCTCGGCTATCGTTCCGCCGACGCGTGCGTCGGGCTCTCGCCGGGCATCGTCGAAGGCATCCGCGCCCGTTCCTCGGACCGCCTGCCGATCGCGATGATTCCGAACGGCTGCGACCTCGAGGTCTTTCACCCGGCCAAGCGCGCTCCGCTTTCGCTTCCCGGCATCGGCCAAGGCGATTTCGTCGCCGGCTTCACCGGCGCCCATGGGGTCGCCAACGGGCTCGACGCTCTCCTGGACGTCGCGGCCGAGCTCAAGCGGCGCGGCGACAGCCGCGTGAAGCTCGCCTTCATCGGTGACGGCAAGGAGAAGGAGCGTCTTGCCCGTCTCGCCGCCGAACGCGGCCTCGATAACTGCCGGTTCTTCCCGCCGGTCGCGAAGGCGGAACTCGGAGCCATCACCGCTTCGCTCGGCTGCGGGCTCATGGTCCTGCGCGACGTCCCCGCTTTCTACCGGGGGACCTCGCCGAACAAATTCTTCGATTATCTCGCCGCCGGGATTCCCGTCGTGAACAACTACCCCGGATGGCTCGCCGGACTCATCGCCGAAAACCGCTGCGGGATCGTCGTCCCGCCCGCTGATCCGGTCGCTTTCGCCGACGTGTTGCAGCGCCTCGCCGCCGATCCGGACTCTTGTCGCGCCATGGGCGCCGCCGCGCGAGCCCTCGCGGAAAAAGAATTCGCGCGCTCCAGGCTCGCCGGCGAATTCGTCGACTTCATCGAAACCACCGCCCGCTGAATCTCATGACCGTCGAACAAGCCCAGGCCCTCGTCCTGCGCCGGCTCGCCGCCCTCGGGCGAGAGCTCGGCAAGCCCGCCTTGGAGAACGCCGACGCTTCGACCCGGCTCTTCGGCGAGGCCGCCGCCCTCGACAGCATCGGACTCGTCACCCTCATCGCCGACCTCGAGGAGGATATCCGCGTCGCCACCGGCAAGAACGTCGCGCTTGCGGATGAAAAAGCCATGAGCCGGCTCACCTCGCCTTTCCGCCGCGTCGATCTGCTCGCGGAGTATGTCGTAGAGGTGACCAATCGTTAGTTGACCGGTGGATCAGTTGATTGGTTGGCCAGAGCGAGAAGGGGTGCACCCGTTCGCCGCAGGGCGAACCAAGGGTAGGGGCGTGGCTCCGCCGCGCCCTCCGATGCAAGTGCGTGATAAATCACGCCCCTACCTTCTGGCTGCCGAAGTCATTCTCAGGTGGCAGGTGGCAGCCCCAGGTGGCGGGTGGCAGGATGCCCGAACGTTTCGCACTTCTGATCAACTCACGCCGTTCATTTCGGGTGACGGGTGACGGCCATCGGGGCATCAGCCTTTCGGGATCCAGCAGTTCAGCCTTCGGCAGCCGGCTCCAGGTTCCTGCGGCTGATGGCCGAAAGACCGATTCCTGAGTCGCCGACACC
>JBDKKH010000103.1:0-4018 GCA_039796215.1 Verrucomicrobiota bacterium | reverse complement strand
GCCCAAAATGCTGACTTCTGCCACGGCTGACTACGAACGGACGGCGGAAAGCCTTTCCCGGTCCTGCCTCATGCGGATAACGCCCCCTATGAGTCGTCCCAGTTCTTCGGCCAAGGCCCGGAACTTAGCGACATCCTCTTGGCTGACCGCTCCGATTTCATGGGCGATCTCCACCTGAGTCTCGAGTTCCGCAAGGGATGCCCGCGCGATGACGATGAAGCGTAGCGATTCCTTGTTGGTGCTCCGCTCGTCGCCTTCGGCGATGTTCGAGGCGATGGAAATGGCCGCACGGGTCATCTGGTCGCAAAGCGTGTATTTTCGCGAAAGACCGGGAGTTTCGCAGAGGCGATAGGTCGAGACAGCCATCAGCTTGGCTTTCTGCCACACGAGCAGGTCGCGACAGGTCTTAACTTGGCCGAGGGGCGTGGAAGGTTTCATCACACTCATTGAAAGGGCGGGCTGGGCGCGGTCACCTCCTGCCTAGTCGGCTATTACCTGGAGGCTATTGCCCCCTTATGCCTCCGGTTTTGCCCCTATACTCGATACTCCATACTCGATACTCTGCGAAGTCCGCCACTTGCCTTCCGTTCACTTTCCCCTCTTCTTCGCCTCATGGAAATCCTCATCATGGGCTGCGGTACGTCGCAGGGCTGTCCGTTGCCCGCCCATGACAACCCGGGTCTGGACCTGAAGGATGAGCGCAACTGGCGGGCGCGCACCAGCATCCATGTGGTCATCGAAGGGCATCACGTCCAGGTCGACGCCGCGCCGGAATTCCGGACGCAGTGCCTGAAATACGACGTCCGCGAGGTGGATACTTTCATCCTCACCCATGGCCACGCCGACCATGTCCTCGGCATGGACGACCTCCGGCAGTTCTGCACCAACAAGGGGGGCGAGGCCATCCCGGTCTATTCCACCGAGGTCGGGCTGGAGCGCATCAAGGCGATCTTCCCTTACGCCGTCGGCAAGCCGCAGGCTTCGGGCTACGTCTCGCTGGGACTCAACCTCATGCCGTCGAGGCTCGTCCTGCCCGGCGGCGGCGTCATCCGTTCGACGCTCCTTCCGCACGGCAACGAGTCCACCCTCGGTCTGGTCTTTGAGGAGCCCTCGACCGGCGCGAAGTTCGCCTATTACACCGATTGCCGTGCGATGACCGAGAAGTCGCTCGAGCTGGGGGCGCACGCCGACCTGGCGATCCTCGACGGGCTGCGTCCCAATCCGCATCCGACCCATATGACCGTCGATCAGGCCTGCCAGGCCGCGCAGGACCTGCATGCCCGGCGCGCCTTGCTCACGCACATGACTTTCCAGGTCGACTACGCGACCACGATGGAGCGGCTCAAGGTCGGGCACCCCAAGGTCGGTCTCTGCTACGACGGACTGAGGATCAAGCTCGGCGCCTGAACGGGCATGAAAAAGGGCGCCCTTTGGCGCCCTTGGTCTTCCGGCCGGAGACGGCTCAGAGCTCGGTGATGACGAGGTTGCGGAACCAGCAGGGGTCGCCGTGCTCGGTGAGCATCAGCTTGCCTTGGCCGGGCGCGAAACCCTTCTTGGTCTTGAATTTGCTCTTCGCCAGGGCCGCCTGCCATTCGGCTGAACGGGTGTCCGCGGCGCAGCTGGGCTTGCCGTTCAGGAAGTGCTCGATCTTGCCGTCTTTCACCACCACGCGGCTCTCGTTCCATTCGCCGATGGGCTTCTTGGCCTTGTCCTTGAAGGAGTCGATGATGTCGTAGATCGAGCCGGTGTTATGGCTGCCGCCCTTGATGCCGTCGGGGTGCTTGTCGTCATCGATCATCTGATATTCGACGCCGAGCCAGTCGTTCCGTCCCTTGGCGTCCTTGAGGTTCGCGACCCAGTACTTGATGCCGTTGTTGCCGGCGGCCTCGAGGCGCCATTCCCAGGTGAGCTCGAAGCTGGCGTATTCCTTCTTGGAGATGAGCGCGCCGGTGCCTTTCTGGGCGGAGAGGTGGATGACGCCGCCTTCTTCGGTCTTCCAGCCGGCGCCGGGGGCGCCGCCGTTGAGGTCGGTGAAGTCGGCCAGGGTGAGGGTGGTCTTTTCGCCGGCGAAAAGGCTGCCGGTGGCGAGCAGCGCGAGGAGCAGGGATTTCATGGGGATGAGGGATTGATGGCGGATAAGGGGACGGATGAGAAGCCGTAATGGGCGCTCACTCGAGGATCTTGATTTCCTTGAGCCAGCCGAGCGCTTCGCTCTGCCACCGGTCCCAGGAGGGGCCTTTGTAGCCGTTGAGCCCATGCCCGCCGCTGGGAAGCTCGACCAGCTGGGTGGGCCGGCCGGCCTTTTTCATCGCGTCATGGAACAGGCGGCTGTTGTCGATGGAGACCACCTTGTCATCGATCGCGTGGGCGAGAAAGGCGGGCGGGGTGTCGGCTTTGATGTGCTTCTGGGGGGAGAAATAATCCTGCAGTCCTTCGGCGGGCGTCTCGCCCAGCAGGTTCTTTTTCGACCCTCGGTGGACACCCGCTTCCATGCTGATGACCGGATAGATCAGCAGGGCGAAATCCGGCCGGCTGCTTTCCCGGGTCACCGGGTCGGTGGTCTTGCCTTCGCCAGGGTTGAAGTGAACGGTCGCGGTCGCGGCCAGGTGCCCGCCCGCGGAGAAGCCGATGATGCCGATTTTCTTCGGGTCGATCTTCCACTGAGAGGCGTTGGCCCGGACCACGCGGATCGCCCGCTGGGCGTCTAGGAGCGGCACGTAAGAACGGCCGGCCGGCAGGCGGTATTCGAGGACGATGCCGGCGATGCCATGGGCGTTGAGCCAGGCGGCGATGCCATGGCCTTCGCCCTTGGTCACCAGCCCGCCGTAACCGCCGCCCGGACAGATCACCATCGCCGTCCCGTTGGGTTTCTCGGGCAGGTGCACCGTGAGCCTGGCTTTGGATGCGTCGGAGAATTTGCCGTCGCCTTCGGGAGCATCGCTCGGCCATAGCGGTCGGGTCTCGGCGGCGAAGGTCGACGTGGTGAGGGCGAGAAGGGCGAGGAGGATGCGCATGGGCGTTTAAGGGGCAGGGAGAGGGGTTGGGGTGAGGGGAGGTTTAACGGCGTATCGCTTGACAGGCAGGCACAAAAAAGCCCCGGAGGGCCGGGGCTTTCGGGGCAGGCCTGACGGCTTACTTGCCGAAGCCGGCCGCGGGCTTACCATCGGCCTCGAGCTTGCCGACGGACCACAGGACGCCTCGGGCGACGAGGTCGAGGTAGCGGGCGTCTTCCACGGTGGCGTTGTTATGGCCGATGGTGGTGCTGAAGATGCGGGTCTTGTTCGGGCCGAACTCGTTGGTCCAGATGACGACACTGGTGGTATCCTTCGCCGGGATGACCTGGCCGGTCTTCTTGTCCTTCTTCTCGGCGCCTTTCTGGGTGCCGTTGGCGAGCGGCTTGCCGCCGAGGATCTGGACGTTGTTGTAGAGCTCTTCGTTGATGGTGGTCCAGTCGGCGAGCCCGGTGGCGATCGGGTGGGACTTGTCGGTGTAGGCGATGGCGATGGGCTGCTGCGGGCCGTGGACGGAGGACTGCAGGCCGAGCATCTCGAACCAGCTGGCGTTGTTGTCGCCAGGCTTCACGGCCGCTTTGTAGTTACCCCAGCGGTAGCTGTGCATCGCGCAGTGGAGGTTGACGGCGGGCAGGCCGTTCTTGTGGGCGTTGACGATGTTGGCGACGTAGGCCTGGTCGGTGATGTCGGCGGCGCATTCGTCGTGGACGACGACGTCGAAGTTCTTGCCCCAGTCGGGGTTCTTGAAGAGTTCGAAGAGCGGCTTGGTCGACTTGGTCGGGTCGTAGGCCACTTCGACCACGGCGTTGACGCGGGCTTCGATGCCTTTCTTCAGGATCTCTTTCTGGTTGGCGTAATCGTGGCAGCAGCCACCGGCGACGACGAGGACGCGGAGAGGCTTCTGCTCAGCCGAGAGCGAGGTGGTCAGGCCGGCGAGGAGTGCCAGCGCGAGGAGGGAGCGGAGTTTCATTGGGGTGTTTGAGATAAAGGGCGGGGTGAAGGGGCTG
>JBDKKH010000102.1:0-6395 GCA_039796215.1 Verrucomicrobiota bacterium | reverse complement strand
GCGGGGTCCTTGAAGCGCTCGACGCGACCAAGGGCTTCGGCGTGGAGCTTATCGAAGTCGGCGCGCTGGGCGATGACCTGCGAGGGGACAAACTGATCGAGAGGGGTCGGAGAAAGCGGGTAAAACTCGAACCAGGCGACAGCCAGGGCGACGAGCGATACCGCGATCTTCCAGAACCAAGTCCTGGACGTCATAGTCAGGGTCGGTTGAGGGTGAGGACCTTAGGCCTGGACGACGGCGTCGACGTCCTTGCCCATGATGGCGGACTTGTGGACGACGAGACGGCCGGAATCGAGCTCAAGGGTGATGCGGTCGTCCTTGATGGAGACGACGCGACCATAGATGCCGCCCGCGGCGAGGACTTTGTCGCCGACGGAAAGGTCAGACTGGAGCTTTTCGAGCTCCTTCTGGCGCTTGCGCTGGGGGGCGAAGAGCAGGAAGTACATGCCCACGAAAAGAAGGGCGTACATCACCAGGATCGTCCAGCCACCGCCCTGCTCCTGCGCGCCAGCGGCGGGAGCGGCTTGAGCCTGTGCAAGTCCTTGAATGATAATCGTTTGGATGGTGTTCATTGTTCGTATTGTTTGGAAAGAGGCGGACCGACTGTCTGGAAATGGGATAATGTGCCAAAAAGGCAAGCCCCCGCATACCCTGTTTGGCTTTGATTGGCTTTGATTACCCGGTCCGACCTGCCACTGTGAACAACTCTCCATGAGCTCACCCGCGTCGGAACCCTCGGAAGGTTCCTCTCCCGTCAAACCCCTGACCTTGGCGGCCACCATCGCGGCCCTCGGCGTGGTCTTCGGGGACATCGGGACCAGCCCGCTCTACGCCTTCCGCGAGTGCCTGCGCAACGGGCTCAACGCCGGCGCCCCCGTCAGCCAAGTCGTCGTGCCCGCGGTATCGATGATCATCTGGTCGCTGATCTGCGTGGTGACCATCAAGTACGTCCTCTTCATCATGGAGGCCAACGAGGATGGCGAAGGCGGGATCATGACCTTGGTCTCCTTGGCTTCCGCCAAGGAAAAAGCCGACGACAAAGCCGCCAGCCCCGACCACACGTCCAAGCCGAAGCGAAAGCACCGCAGCGCGCTCGTCCTGCTGGGGGTCTTCGGGACCGCCCTGCTCTTCGGCGACGGCGTGATCACCCCGGCCATCTCCGTCCTCTCCGCCCTGGAAGGCATCAAGGAAGCCAACCATAGCCTCCACGGACCTTTCTCGGAGCACTTCCTGACCATCCTGATCCCCGCCGTCGCCACCGTGATCCTGGTGGGCGTCTTCGCTTTGCAGAAACGCGGATCAGGACGGGTCGGCATGTACTTCGGGCCGATCACCCTCGCCTGGTTCGCCTGCATCGCGACCACGGGCGTGGGCTCGCTCATCAGCCATTCCGGGCAGGCCAGCGTGATCCTAGGGTCCTTCAATCCGCTCCAAGCCATCGGCTTCTTCATCGACCACCCGGGCCTCTCGATGATCATCCTGAGCGCGGTCTTCCTCTCCGTCACGGGAGCCGAGGCGCTCTACGCCGACATGGGGCATTTCGGCCAGAAGCCCATCCGGGCCGGCTGGTACTTCATCGTCTTCCCGGCTTTGATCCTCAACTACCTGGGGCAAGGCGCCTGGGCCCTTTCGCAGCCGGCGGCGGAGTTCACCCAAGGCTTCAACCCGTTCTTCAACATGGCGCCCAACTGGGCCCAGATACCGCTCGTCGTCATCGCGACGCTGGCGGCCATCATCGCCTCGCAGGCGCTCATCTCCGGAGCCTTCTCGACGACGATGCAGGCCATCCAGCTCAATTACCTGCCCCGCATGCGCGTCGAGCACACCTCGGACCAGGAATCCGGACAGATCTACATCCCGATCATCAACTGGCTGCTGATGGCCGGCTCCATCTTCCTGGTCCTGCAGTACAAGTCGTCCGAACACCTCGCGAGCGCCTACGGGATGGCGGTCAGCCTGACGATGCTCATCACGACCATCCTCTTCGGGCAGTACCTGCGTCAGCGCTTCAAGATCCCCTCCGTCACGGCCTACGTTTTCGTGGCGCCGGTCATCCTCCTCGAGGTCATCTTCGTGGCCTCGAACTTCCCCAAGATCCTCGAGAACGGCTGGCTCCCGCTCGCGGCCGGCTTCCTCGTCTATTACATCATGGCGGTCTGGAACAAGGGACGCCTCGCGCTCAAGGCCAAGATGAGCGAAGGCGACAGCGCCGGCGAGTTCAGCAACTTCCTCGACAGCGTCGAAGACCGTTTCGTGGCGGGCAAGCTCAGCCGCGTGAAAGGCACGGCCGTCTACCTGGCGGGCTCGACGAAGGCCGTGCCGATGGCGCTCGCGCACAACCTCAAGCACAACCGGGCGCTGCATGACCATATCATCGTGATCACGCTCAAGGTGGACGAAGACCGTGCGATCGTCCCCGCGGCCGACCGCGTCAGCTTCCACACCCGCGGACCGAAGTTCTGCAAGCTCGACAGCCACGAAGAGTTCCCGTCCGTGCTCAGCGTGACAGGCAAGTTCGGCTTCCGCGAGAAGCAGGACATCTTCCCGGTGCTGGACGCGGCGTATCGCGAGATGGGCATCACGCCCAACCCGATGGAGATCACCTATTTCCTGAGCCGCGAGACCATCGTCCGGGCCACGACGAGCTTCTCGCTCAACGCGGTGCAGGAAAAGCTCTTCGAGGTCTTGAACCGCAACTCCCTCTCGGCGACGGCCTACTTCAACCTGCCGCCCGGCCGCGTGGTCGAGCTCGGCATGCAGGTCGAACTCTGAGCCCTAGCGCGGCGCCTCGACCCTGAAGACGAAGGCCTGCCGGCAAGGGTGATTCTCCTCGTCCGCCATCTCCGGGGGCGTCCCGATGACACAGACGGCCCCAAGCTGCTCCCAGGCCAGCCGGTCCGGCCAACCTAGCAGGGAGATGGTCGATCCGGCGAGGGGTCGCAGCACCCGGGACCGCACCTGCGGACCAGGCCAGCCCAGGCAGATCAGGTAAGTCACCCGACCATCGGCCGAAAGCGTGAACCGATAGGCGCCCTCCGCGGACACCTTGGCCGGACGCGCGCCGACGACGGACTCGCCGTTCACGTCGAGCCATTCCTCCACATAGAGGAAACGTCGGATCGACGGCTCATCGACCGGATCGACGTTATGATAGCGATCCGCGGAAGACCGGCCGGCGGCGGCGTCCTCGATGAGTTCCGCCAAGGCCTGCTCAGGCGTGGACGACCCGGCGGCGCAACCTGCCAGCCACCCGGACAGAACCAAGGCGGCGAGCAGTCGGGCCAGCATGACGGCCTTTACTTGGCGCCCTTGGACTTGGCGACGAGGTCGTAGAAACGATCGAAGAGGACGTCCGCGTCATTCGGACCAGGGCCGGCTTCCGGGTGATACTGCACCGAGAAGACCGGCTTGTCCTTGAGACGCAGGCCCGAGACCGTGTCGTCGTTCAGGTTCACTTCGGTGACGACGGCGCCGCAACGTTCGAGGTCTTCGCGCTTCGAGGCGAAGCCATGATTCTGGGCGGTGATGGACACCCGCCCTTCCTCCGTGTTCTTCACCGGCTGATTGCCCCCGCGATGGCCGAACTTGAGCTTGTAGGTCGACGCGCCGATGGCGTGGGTGATGATCTGGTGCCCGAGGCAGATGCCGAAGACCGGGTAAGATTTGATGAGATCGGCCACGGCCTCGTGGGCGTACTTCAGGGCGGCGGGATCGCCCGGGCCGTTGGACAGGAAGACGCCGTCGGGATTGAAGGCGCGGATCTCCGAGGCCGGGGTGCGGGCCGGGAAGACATGGACGTCGAAACCCGAGGCGACCAGGCGGCGGAAGATCGAGGTCTTGGCGCCGAAGTCATAGGCCGCGATGCGGTACTTGGCCGGACGGTTCTTGGGCTTGTTGAGATGGGTGCCTGGGACGGTGAACGGCTCGCAGTCGGCGACCTGCGAGTTGAAGTGATAAGGGGCCTTGCACGTGACGTCCTTGACGAAATCGGCGCCGACCGTGCCGGTCCAGGCGCGGGCCCGGGCCAGGGCTTCCTCGTCGGTCAGGCCTTCGGTGGAAAGGCAGGCCTTCATCACGCCGGCGGAACGCAGCTTCTTGGTGAGGAAACGGGTGTCGACACCCTCGATGCCGGGGATGCCGTACTTCGCGAGCCACGAGCCCAGGTCGGTGGTCGCGCGCCAGTTGGAGACGATCGGCGAGAGTTCGCGCACGACGAAACCGGCGGCATGCGGGCGGGCGGACTCGAAGTCCCCTTCGTTCACGCCGTAGTTCCCGATCTGCGGCGCGGTCATGGTCACGATCTGGCCGAAGTAGGAGGGATCCGTGAGGATTTCCTGGTAACCGGTCATGCTCGTGTTGAAGACCACTTCTCCGCAGAGGGTGGCCGTCGCCCCGAACGCCCGACCCCGAAGAATGGTACCATCTTCAAGAGCGAGCACGGCGGGTCGGTTCATGAGGTCGTTTTGAATGAGGGTTCCGCCCCAGTGTGAAGCAAAAAAAGTAACCATGCGAAGATAGTCCCCAGGCCGAGGTCAGGACCGGGCAGGACCGAGGGAGCCGACCGGCTTAAAAACCCTTGGCGACGTCGCCACCCAGCGGCGCCGGCGGACGGGCCCGCTCGTCCAAGCTGTCCGCCGCATAGGGCTTATGGACCTGCCAGCCAGCCCGGTAAGGCGCTCCGACCTGTTTCACCGTCTCGGTGATGGTCCGCAGGATGGCGGGGTCGGCCCGGCGCGACCACTCGGGATGCAGCCAGACGTTGGGGCTGAGCCACTTGCCGCCGACAGCCTCGGTCCACCGAGAGACGCTATCGGGGGCTTCGACGATCAATTTGACCTCATCGGCCCTCGCCAAGGCATCCGCCAGCGGCGGCTTGGCCCACTTCGGGCTGACGGTCACCCACGCAAAACCCGGTGCGATGGGGAAAGCCCCGCAGGTTTCAAGGTGGGCTTTGAGCCCCGACGCCGCCAAAGCGGCCAGCAAAGGGGCCAGATCATGGACACAAGGCTCCCCGCCGGTCAGCACCACGAACTCGGGCCGGGCCTCGGCGGCTTCGGCGGCCAGCTCGGCGGGCGACGCCTTGCGGACCTGCTTCGGGACGAACTGAGGATGCCAGGTGGAAGCCGAATCGCACCAGGCGCACTTCACCGGACATCCCTGCAGGCGGATGAAGAAGGCCTTGCGACCGAGGTGGACGCCCTCCCCTTGCCAGCTGAGGAAGGTCTCGTTGACGGGGTAGAGCTCGGCCATGGTCAGGCCTTCGGCTGATAACTCGCCTTGTTCTTGGAGTCCTCGTGCAGGATGAGCTGCCGGATCCAGGCGCGGCCGCCGGTCTCCTTGCGCACCATCGGGTCGAACGTCTCGAACAGGAACCGGGCGATCCCCTCGGTGGAAACGGAATCGATGACGAGCGGTCGGAAAAGATTCGGGTAGTCCTGGAGGAGTTTCTCGCGGACGGGGTCTTCCTTCGCGAAGAGGCAGGCGTGATCCAGGTTATCCGCGATCCAGGTCTTGAGGAAACCGAGGCCGCCGAAGTCGACGACGAAACCGCGTTCGTCGAGGCGCTCGCAGCCGAACTCGATCTCGATCGACCAGTTGTGTCCGTGCAGGAAAGAACAGTGCCCCGCATGCCGGTGCTGCCGGTGGGCGAACGGGATGTCGCGGTAGGTCTTGCTGCAGGTGAACATGGGACAGCCAGCAGATAGGAGGGCCGACGGCTCGGTCGCAAGGAAGATGCTGGCCCGGCCCGGCGGAAAATAACCAAAAAGAGGCCTGCCGCATCCTCATACGGCAGGCCTCGGAAGGCGATGAAGCGGAGGCGGCTTAGAACGAGTGCGACAGGCCGACGGACCAGATCTCGCTCGAGTGCACGGGATTCACCTGGCTGCCATTGGGCCGGTCAGACATGTTATTGTTCTTCATCGGGGTGCTGTAGAACAGGTAGGCGCTCGTCTTGGCACCCAGCTGATAGGTCAGGCCGGCGGCGATGTGCGTCGAGAAAGCCGCGCTCTCGAGGTCTTCGGCGTAGGCGGTGAAGCCGGCGGCGTTCATGGTGTTCTTGTCGCGGAACTGGCGGATGGCCGTGGTCTGGAGCGAGAACTTCAGCGAGTCCGTCCAGTCATAACGCGCGCCCAGCGTTCCGGTCAACGTGGTGCCGGGGCGGAAGTTGGCGTCATAGGCCACCGCGCCTTGGGCGCCGACCTGCCAGAAGAACCACGGGTGATCCGCATCGGCCGAATATTCGCGACGGATGGCGAGCATGAGATCGGTCGAACCGGTGCCGGGCTGCAGGTAGCGACGCGAGACGTTCAGCGTGAGGTCATCCTCCCCGGTCGGGAGCTTGACGCCCGCGATGACGGTGTAGTCCGACCACTTGAAGCGGGTCGAGACGGCGA
>JBDKKH010000101.1:0-3761 GCA_039796215.1 Verrucomicrobiota bacterium | reverse complement strand
ATCTCCGCGTTGGGGTGCGCGAGGTAGATCGGGATGAATTCGGCGCCGAAGCCGAGGCCGGCCAGCGCGATGCGAATCTTCGGGGTGCTCATGGGAGTGGCTTCATTCAGCCCAAACCCGCGGCGGACGGAAGCCGATTTGCTAGGACGCAACCGACGGGGCCGGTTCGCAAACCTACCAAACAACAAGGCCGCCCGGGTGGGCGGCCTTCGGCGGGGAAGGGCGGGTCGCTTAGACCTGCTCTTCGATCTTCAGGGCGCGGTAGCCGCCGATGCTCTTGAAGTAGAAGAGCAGCAGCAGGTAGATCGCGGCCATGGTCAGCGGCAGGAAGGAGTCGGCCTTCAGCGTGGCGCGGTCGCCGGCCTGGTTGGCGGCGACGATGGCTTTCTGGTCGGCGGTACCCTTGTCGCCGGCCTTCTTGGCGGCTTCGAGCTTGTCGCCCGCGACAGCGGTGGCCGGAGCGAGGAAGAGGAACTTGGACTCAGTGGAGGCCTTGTTGGCGGCGTAGACGGCCGGGGCGTCCTTCTGCAGGGCTTCGCTGGTGAAGCGGTCCTTGGCGTAGCCGAGGCCGGGGCCGCCGATCAGGCCGGCGGAGAGCATGCCGATGCCGCCCATGATGGACATCGCGACGGCGCCTGAGCGCGGGAAGCGGTCGCCGACGACGGCGAGCATCGTGGGCCAGAAGAACGTCTTGCCGAGGGCGTAGATGCCGAGGGCGAGGAGGGCGACGGCGAAGCTGTTCATGCCCGAGGCGAGCTGGAGGCCGGTGAAGGCGAGGAGCGCCGAGGTCACCAGGATGCCGATCGGGGAGAGGCCGAGCTTGGTCTCGATGAAGTGGGCGCAGAAGCGCAGGCCGAACATGATGGCCGAGGTCCAGATGAAGAGGGCCTTGCCCTGGTCCTCGGTGAAGAGGTTGCCGGTGATGGCTTCGATCCACGAGTCGGTGCCGAGTTCGACCGCGCCGACGATGGCGTGGGTGATGAAGAGCACGAACAGGAGCACGGAGCCGAAGGAGAAGCGCGTGATGACGCCGACGGTGATCAGCAGCACGCCAGCGAGGTAGAGGCCGAGGTTCGGGATGTTGAACACCGGACCGAGGACGTTACCGAGGAAGATCGAGAGCAGGTAGCAGGCGACGAGCGAGCCCAGGATGCCGACGTCCTTGAACATCTCGGAGAAGGAGGCGCCCTTCTCGGCGGCTTCCGACTTCGGGAAGGTCTGGCCGAGGAACATGATCGCGTAGGCGATGGTCGGGACGAGGTAGAAGGCGAGCTGACCCTTCCAGCTCAGGCCGAGGCCGTGGGCGCCGAGGGCGTAGGAGGCGAGGGCGCCGACCACCATGCCGAGGGGCCAGGAGGCGTGCAGGATGTTCAGGTAGTGCGTGCGCTGCTTGGGGAAGATCGTGGCGACGAGCGGGTTGGCCACGGCTTCTAGGGTGCCGTTCGCGAAGGCGAAGATAAACATGCCCCAGTAGAGGAAGCCATATGCGTTCTCAGGGCTCGAGGCGCCGAAGGTGACGAACGCCGAGATGATGTGGCCGAGGAGGGCCAGGGCGACGAGCTTGCCGTAGCCGATCTTATCGACGATCACGCCGCCGATGATGATACCGAAGCAGAAGCCCGAGAAGCCGGCGCCGCCGATCGCACCCAGCTGGGTGGCGGTGAAGCCGTATTCGGAAGCCCAGGCGCCGAAGACGCCGCCGCGGAGCGCGAAGCCGACGCCGGCCGCGAGGATAGCCATGAAGCCAGCCCAAAGGAGCCGCTTCGCATTAGGTACGGTAGTTTCTTGCATAGTGTAGGGGGGTACGGGTGTGAATAAAACCCATCAGGACCCTGCTGTCGAGAAGGCATCTGGGGCCACCCACTAGGTCGCCCTTGGTCAGACCTTCAGGTTCCGCCGGAATTCGGTCGGGCTGGCCTTCATGGCACGCCGGAACTGGCGGGAGAAATCGCTGGCGTCGTAGAACCCGGTCTGGTGGGCGATCTCGGACGGGCGTAGGCTGGTGTGGCGGAGGAGCCCGGTGGCCGCGGCCACGCGCATCCTCACCAGATAGCCACGGGGACTGACTTGGTAGGCCTTCTGGAATTGGCGTTCGAACTGGCGCACCGACATCCCGGTCAACTTGGCCAGCTTGGCGATGTTCAGGGCGGAGGTGAGGTTGTCCTTGATGAATTCGGCGGCGGCTTCGACCCGCAGGAAGGGCTCGAGCAAGGCCTTGGTGCCCTCGTAACTCCGTACCGTCCCGCAGACCCCGCAGGCGTTCCCGGCCCCGTCAAGCAGAGGGACCTTGCTGGTCTCATACCAGACATACTCCCCGACGGCGTTGGGGAAGAGCTCGATGATGCGCGGCAGCGGCTGGCCGGTCTGACAGATCTGGTGGTCCTTTTTCCGGAAGGCCGCCGCCAGTTCGGCCGGGAAGATGTCGGCGTCGGTCTTGCCGAGCAGGCTGGCGACGTCGGGGAAACCGCAGCGTTGCGCGAAGGCCGCGTTGGCCATCGTGAAACGCCCCGTCAGGTCCTTGGCGAAGAACATCACCCCGGGGAGGTGGTCGAAAATCGCGCGCAAGCTCTCCGGGCGGATGTCGCGCATCCAATCTTGGGGGGACTCTGGCGTTTTCATACCAAGTAACATAGGCGAAAATCGGATGATTTACACCTGTTTTATTAGGTCAAAACACGCCCCAAACCCTCGTCCCCCTTGATGCACCTTTGTCGCATAAAACCAGACCCATGCGCCCTAATGCCGGGGCGCCCCCAGGCTAATGACCTCCCCCGGGCGGCCGGGAACCGATTTTTGCTTTTGAGGTCTTCCTCTTTCTTCACACCTGTGTCTTTCACCATAAACATGACCTCCCTCAAGTCTCTCGCCCTCGTCTTCCTCGCCGCCGCCGCCGTGGCCGCCCCGGACGCCGATACCATGAAGCGCGGCGCCGCCGTCTACGGCCGCACCTGCGTCGCCTGCCACCAGCCGACCGGCATGGGCATCCCGCCGGTCTTCCCGCCCCTCGCCGGTTCGGAGTGGGTCGCCAAGGACGCCTCGATCGCCGTCCGTAACATCGTCAACGGCATGAGCGGACCGGTCACCGTCAAGGGCGCCACCTATAACAGCATGATGCCTCCGGTCGCCGGCCTCTCCGACAAGGACATCGCCGACGTCGTCACCTACGTGAACAACAGCTGGGGCAACGCCGGCCCGATCGTCACCGAAGAGGAAGTGAAGGCGATCAAGGCGAAGTACGCCGACCGCAAGACCCCTTGGACCGCCGCGGAGTACGAGAAGGAAGCCAAGGAAGCTCCGGCCAAGAAGTAAGCCCGCGCCCGTCATCGGGCGGGGTGGCTTGACCAGCGGGGACCTCTGCCGCACTTTGGTGTCTTACCAAAGCGCGCGCAGGCGCGCCCACCCGATGTCGACCCCCCAACCCCATCCCTGCGCCCCCGCCCGCACCCGCGAGCAGGTGGCCGACCTGCATTTCATGGACGCGCGCTACAAGCTGCTCGACCTCGCGGCCTTCCTGGACCGCCTCGACCGCGCCGCCGGCGGCGAGGACCATCGTGTCCGCGGCCTCCGGGCCGCCCTGCCGCTTCTGCTCGAACAGGACGAAGGCCGCGTGGCCCGCATCCTGAACCTCTGGAGCGACCCTTCCGCCGAACCCATCGCCAAGGCCGACACCAAGGCCGCCTCGGGCGTCTGGCCCGGCCTCAAGTAAGCCGCCGACCATGCGTTACATCGAACCGCACGGCCACATGGTGAGCCGCACCACC
>JBDKKH010000100.1:0-5190 GCA_039796215.1 Verrucomicrobiota bacterium | reverse complement strand
CGTTCGCACCCTCTACTTCTTGATGCCAGGCGAGCCGGGCAGCCACGGCGTCCGCCTCAAAGGCATCGAGGAGCGCAGGCAGCCGGAAGAGGCGCCGACTGGCCCGACGGGCGGCGGCAAGACCGGGCAAGCCAGCCCGGGCCTTTGACCGACGTCACGGACGTTCAAACACCATCAGGTGCTGCCAAGGCAGGCCCGGCTTATTCTCCAGGAAGCGATAGCCGGCGGACTCGAATTCCTTCCGGGCTTGGGCCTCGGTCATCTTGTGGTGCGGCTTGATCGGCACGGCGTCGTCCTCCGCGCGGAACTCGATCAGGTAGACGCGTCCCTTGGGCTTCAGCGCCTGGCGCAGGGAGGCGAGCATCTCGGCGGGATGGTCGAACTCGTGATACGCATCCACCAACAGGGCCGCATCGAGGCTGGCCGGAGGCAGACGGAGGTCCGTCACCGTCCCGAGATGCGGGCGGACGTTACGGATGCCTTGGCGAGCCGATTCGCGGGCCAGGTGTTCGAGCATCTCGGGTTGGATATCGACCGCCACCACCTCCCCCTTCGGGAGCAAGGGCGCGAGACGGAACGCGTAATAACCAGAGCCGGCGCCGACGTCGGCGATCACCGCGTCGGGAGCCAGCTGCAGCAGCGCGATCGCCTTCGTGGGCGCTTCTTCTTTCTCGCGCGTCGTGCGCTCCAGCCAACCGATGCCGGGATGGCCCATGACCTGGGAGATTTCGCGGCCGTGGAAGGTCTTGCCGATGCCGTCAGACGAAGCGGGACAATTCGCATAGGCCGAAGCGACCGAGGGCGTCTCGCGGGACGTCGCCGCCGAGGGGCGGCCCCAGAAGAACATCGCCCCCGCAGCGCTTATAAGCAGCACGGAGAAAGCCACGGGGTAACGCTTGAGCATGGCTTCAAAATGTCGCCCTGCGACGAGGGCGCAAGCCCGCGGCACGACCGAGAACAGACCGCCGGAACGGCCCCGGGCGCGCCCTCCCCGCCTACCTCGGCCTCACGGAACGCCTGAACGATGCGGGCGCCGTCAAGCCGAGGTCGACGTCAGGAAGCGTAGCGCCAATCGAGGATCTCCGCCTGCAGGAGCCGGCGTCCCTGCCAGCGGTTCCACTGCAGCCGCACCGCCATTTCCACCGGGCGGCCCGCCTCGGGCATACGGTCGGCCATCCGCCAGGCGACGAAGTTCAGACGGCGGCCGCCGCTGAGCGGCAGCTGATGCCGGAAATTACCTTCGCCGAAAGGCTGCGGAGGACGATCAAAGGCGAAAGCCTTGAAGCCGAACACCGGCTCGGGGTTCCCTTCGCCGAAAGGCTGCAGCAGGTCGAGGTCTTCGAGCAACTGGTCGCTCACCTCGGAAGGCTTCAGCCAGTGCGCGATGTCGATATCGCGCCCGTCGGCCAACGCCACGCCCGCGATGCGCTGTTCGGCCACCGCCGCGGCGAAACGCTGGCGGAAGGCATCGACCTGGGCGACGTCGAGCGAGATCCCCACGGCCATGGGATGGCCGCCGTAGGTCTTCAGAATGTCCGCGCAGCCGGTGAGCGCCTCGACGAGGTTCGTACCAGGCACGCTCCGTCCGGAACCCTTGGCGGTCTCGCCCTCCTTGCCGAGGACGATGACCGGACGATCCAAAGTCCGGCAGATCTTGCCGGCGGCGATACCCACCACCCCCGGATGCCAATCGCCGTGCAGGACATAACCGGCCAGGTCGCCCATGGCCTTGGCCTGAGACATGGCCTCCTCAGTGACCTTCTTGTCGATCTCCTGGCGTTCGCGGTTGATGGCATCGAGCTGGGCCGCGTCGCGCAGGCAGTCCTCCGCGTCGTCGGAAAGGAGCAGACGCAAAGGCAGCGAAGCGTCGGCGAGGCGTCCGCTGGCGTTGATCCGCGGGCCGATGCGATAGGACACGTCCACCGAGGAGAGCACCCCGCCAGGCTCCATCCCGCTCACCGCGATCAGGGCGCGCAGGCCTTGGCGACGGGCTTCGCCCAGGGCTTTGAGGCCGTGCGCCGCGAGGATCCGATTCTCGGCGCGCAGCGGCACGAGGTCGGCGATGGTGCCCAGCGCGGCCAGATCGAGATAATCCTTCACGGCGATGGTCGTGCCGCGCTCATCACCCGCCAGACGCAGGACCTTGAGCACGCCGTGGATCAGCTTGAAGACCAGGCCCGCGGTGCAGAGCGACTGCCAAGGCGCGTCGGCGGCGTCATTGACGCGCGGATTGACCAGGAGGCAGCTCACGCGGCTCTCCTTGGCGACGTGGTGGTCGACGACGATCACTTCGACGCCTTCCGCGCGAAGCCGCTCGACTTCCGGCCGGGAGTTCGTCCCGCAGTCGAGCGCGACGAACAGCTGCGGCTTCGCCTCGGCCAGCACGCGATCCAAAGCGGCCATCGAAAGGCCATAGCCCTCCTCCAGACGACGCGGCACGAAGTAGTCCGGAGTCGCGCCGAGCCGACGGAGGAAGTGGACGAGCATCGCGGTGCTGGAGACCCCGTCGACGTCGTAGTCGCCCAGGATGGCGATGCGCTCGCCCCGGGCGGCCGCGAGCACCAGACGCTCGGCCGCTTCGCGGAGACCACCGACCGCGAACGGATCGGAGACATGGGCGAGCTGCGGACGGAGATGACGCTCCGCCTCGGCCTCGTCGGCGTGGAGCCGGGCGAGGACGTGGGCAAGGGGTTCACTCACCCCCAGCGAGGCCGCGATCCGGCGGGCAAGCCCGGCGTCCGCGGCCCGGTGAGACCAGGCGGCCATGATGCGAGGGGCGCCTTAGGCGTCCTTCTCGGAGCCTGCCTCCCAGGAGTAGGTGCGCGGAAGTTCCGCGGCATCGACGCCCTTGCGATCACCTTTGTGCCACCAGTAGAAGACGGGGCTCGCGATGAAGATCGAGGAGAAGGTTCCGGTGAGCACGCCGTAGATGAACACCTCGCCATAGAGGCGGACGTCGCCGGCGCCGAAGGCCCAGAGGGCGACGGCGCACAGGAAGACCGTCGCCGCGGTGAGCGTCGTACGGGAAAGCGTGCGATTGATGGCGAAGTGAATCACGTCGCGGAGCCCGCGGCCGGGATTGGCCTGCAGCTCCTCGCGGATGCGGTCGAAGACGACGATGGTGTCGTTGATGGAGTAGCCGATGATGAGCAGGATCGCCGCGATGAGGGTGGCGTTGAACTGGCCGCCGAGGAAGACGAACAGCGCGATGGTCATCAGGACGTCGTGCAACGTCGCCACCATGGCGGCGACACCGAAGCCGGCTTCGAAGCGCAGGGCCACATACAAGCCGATGCCCAGCAAAGCCAGGACCACCGACCAGATCGCGTTGGCGCGCAGCTCCGAGCTCACCGAGCCGCCGATGGCCTCCTTGGAGAGCATGAGCTTCTCGACCGAGGCCGCGCGATCCTTGAGGATCTCGGCCTGCTTCGCCTTGATCTCGCCGACGATCGCGGCCACGTTGGCGAACTCGCCCTTGGACTTGTCCTTGGTCAGTTCCGTCTCGATGCGGAGCGTCGGTTCGCCGCCGCCGACCGGAGTCTGGACGGTGACCGTCGTGTCCGACAGACCGATGCCGCCAGCCAGGGCGACGATGCGGCCGGTGTCGACGTTGGCCCCCGGCGCGAGGGCCACGAGGGCGGATTCGCCGCCGCGGAAGTCCTTGCCGAAGGCGTCCTTGCCCTTGATGACCAGCTGGCCGAGACCGAGGGCGATGATCACCCAGGAGACGATGAAAGCCAGGCGGGCGTAGTTAAGGAACGGGATCTGGAGCGTCGGCTTGAAGACCGGCAGGCCGAAGACCCGGGTCATGACGCCGCGAGACAGCGCCAGTTCCTGGAGGCCGCGGCAGGTGATCAGCGAGGTGAAGACGGTGGTGAAGATACCGATGGTCAGCGTGATGCCGAAACCACGGATCGGACCCGTGCCCATGAAGACCAGGATCAGGGCCGTAAGCAGGGTCGTCAGGTTCGCGTCGATGATGGTCCAAGTGGCGCGAGCGTAGCCTTCGCTGAGCGCGACCGAACGGTCCTTGCCCAAGGCAGCCTCTTCGCGGACACGCTCGAAGATGAGGATGTTGGCGTCGACGGCCATGCCGAGGGTGAGCACGAGCGCGGCGACGCCCGGCAGCGTGATGGTCGCGCCGAAGTAAGCCATGGCGCCGAGCATCATGAGCAGGTTGAGGATCATGCCCAGGATGGCGATGAAGCCGCCCCAGACGTAGAAACCGACCATGAAGAAGACGACGAGGCCCACGGCCACGAGTGAGGCCACGACGGACTTTCCTTGGGCGTCCTTGGCGAGGGACGGACCGACGGAGGTCACGTCCTGCGTGATGAGCGGGAATTCCAGGGGATTGTTGAGCACGTTGGCCAGTTCGACGGCCTCCTCGCGCGAGAACGAACCCGTGATGGTCGCGCCGGAGCTGCGGATGGCTTCGCGCACGCTCGGCGCGGACTGCAGCTTGCCGTCGAGGACGATGGCGAGCTGGCCGACGGAGCGGACATTGCCTTCGGCGATCTTGGCGGTGAGGTCGCCGAACTTCTTCGAGCCTTCGTCGGTGAACTTCATGTCCACGTAGAAGGAGATGCCGTCGTCGGAGCGACCCGAGGCGGACTTGATGATCTTGCCCGTGGCGTCGGCGGCCTTGCGGACGTAGTAACGGGTGACGGTGATGGCGCCGGTACGGGCGTCGACATCACGCAAGGAAAGCACCTCGTAGGTCGAGATGGCCGAAGCGGAACCCAACAGCGGGTCGACCGGCATGGAACGGAGGGAGTGCTCGCGCTCGGTTTCAGCGGGACGCTCCTGGCGGTGGACCTGACGGAACTCGAGTTTCGCCGGCTTCTTCAGCGCGTCGATGACGTCGGGGTTGTTCGCCGCGTCTTCACCCGGAAGCTGGACTTCCAGCGAGAGGTCGCCCACGGGACGGATGACCGGCTCGGCGACGCCGAACTGGTTGACGCGCTGCTCCATGACCTGGATGGCCTGGGCGACCATGTCAGCCCGGGAGACGCTGGACTTGTCACCGGCGGACTTCTCGCCGGATTCGGCGCCCGTCGGATCGACCTTGAGCGTGAAAGACACCCCGCCCTGGAGGTCGAGGCCGAGCTTGAGACGGCCCTGGGAAGCGACCAGCAGCTGCTTCAGGACGATGCCGTTGCGCTTGGCCTGGTCAGGTTCGGAGACGAT
>JBDKKH010000099.1:0-2569 GCA_039796215.1 Verrucomicrobiota bacterium | reverse complement strand
CCGCTGGTACGCCACCAAGCGCGACTTCCCGGCCAACATCCTCGAGGACTATCGCATCCGCGAGTTCCTCAAGGAGAAGCTCCGCCAGGCCGCCGTGCCGCGCATCTTCATCGAACGCGCCGGCCAGAAGGTCCGCGTCCGCATCTGGACCGCCCGCCCGGGCGTCGTCATCGGCCGCAAGGGCGACGAGCTCAAGAACCTCCGCGCCGAGATCCAGAAGGTCGCCGGCAAGGCCCGTATCGACGACATCATCCTCGAAGTGAACGAAGTGAAGCGCCCCGACCTCGTGGCCCAGCTCGTCGCCGAGAACATCGCCCTGCAGCTCGAACGCCGCATCTCCTTCCGTCGTGCCATGAAGAAGGCCGTCCAGACCACCATGACCAACGGTGCCGATGGCATTCGTATCCGCCTCGGTGGTCGTCTCGGTGGTGCTGAAATCGCCCGCGTCGAATCCGCCCGTGTCGGTCGCGTGCCTCTCCACACCCTTCGCGAAAATATCGACTACGGTTTCACCGAAGCCCGCACCCTGGCCGGCAAGGTCGGCATCAAGTGCTGGATCTGCTCCAAGGACTCTGAGTTCTAAGCCTTCCCTCTAACCCTTCACCTTCTAGACCAACATGGCCAATCTCCAACCCGCTCGCACCAAGTGGCGCAAGCACCGTAAGGGCAAAATCCGTGGCAACGCTACGGCCTGCAACACGCTGTCTTTCGGCGACTTCGGCATCCAGTCCCTCTCTCGCGGCCGCGTCCCGGCCAACCAGATCGAAGCTGCCCGTATCGCCATCTCCCGCTCGCTCAAGCGTAAGGGCAAGATGTGGATGCGTATCTTCCCTCACACTCCGGTCACCCGGAAGCCGGCCGAAGTCCGAATGGGCTCTGGTAAGGGTAGCGTTGAGTACTACGTGGCCTGCATCAAGCCGGGCACCATGCTCTTCGAAGTCGGCGGCGTGCCGATCACTGTCGCCCGCGAAGCCATGCGCCTCGCCGACACCAAACTCCAGCTCCGCTGCCGCTTCGTGGCCCGCGAAGAGCTCGAAAAGTATTGATGCATCAGGCACCGACCACCCATAACTGACCCTTTTCACCGATGTCCTCCCCCCGGAAAGATAAGCCCACCGCCGCTACGGCCCTGCGCCCCCTGGCTCCTGCCGAATTGCAGAAGCGTATCCGCGAGTCCCGCGAAGAACTCCTCAGCCTCCGCCTCAAGAAGGCTACCGGCGCCGTCGAGAACTCCTCCCGTTTCCGCGCCCTGCGCCGCGACGTCGCCCGTTGCATGACCATCCTTTCCGGTAAGTCCACCCCGGCGAAGAAGAAGTAATTCATCCCCAAACACTATTTCCCGATGTCCGAAGACCGCTCCAACCGTAAGACCCTCCTAGGTCTCGTCGCCTCCCGCTCGGGCGATAAATCCATCAAGGTGAACTTCCAGTACACCGTTCCTCACCCCGTCTACGGGAAGGAAGTCAAGCGCCGCACCGTCCTGCACGCCCACGACGAAAAGAACGAGTGCAAGCCTGGCGACAAGGTCGAGATCATGGAGACCCGCCCCCTTTCGAAGCTCAAGCGCTGGCGTGTCGTCCGCGTCGTCGAAGCTGCGAAGGTTGCCGCTGAGTCCATCGACGACTAATCGGCCCCACCTAACTCCAGACCTTTCTTACAATGATTCAGATGCTTTCCCGGCTCGAAGTAGCCGACAACACCGGAGCCCGCAGGGTCCGCATGATCCGCCGACTCGGCCAGCTCACCGACACCGCAGGTGTGGGTGACGTTATCATTTGCTCCGTCAAGGATTCCACCCCTGACGCCCAGGTGAAGAAGGGTTCTGTCTGCCGCGCCGTGATTGTCCGTACCGTCGCTCCCATCCGCCGCGCGGATGGCAGCTACCTGCGCTTCGACACCAACGCCGTCGTCATCCTGGACGAAAACGGCAACCCCAAGGGCACCCGCATCTTCGGGCCCGTTGCTCGCGAACTCCGCAGCAAGAACTTCATGAAGATCATCTCCCTCGCTCCCGAGGTACTCTGAACAACCATGTCCAAGACCGACATCAAGAAGGGTGACGAAGTCGTCGTCATCTCCGGCGCCGAAAAAGGCAAGCGTGGCAAGATCGTCAGCTACAACCGTGCCGACGAACGCGTCACCATCGAGGGCCTCAACCTCGTCAAGCGCCACCTGAAGCGCACCCAGGACGGACAGGGCGGCATCACCGAGCGTGAAGCCCCCATCCACCGCTCCAACGTGATGCTTGGCTCCCTCTGGGACGCCCGTCGCGCTAAGAAGCCGGCCAAGGCCGCGAAGAAGTAATCCTGACGAAACCACCCGAGAATTAACACGAAAATGGCATCCGTTCCTTATCTGAAAAAGTACTACCTCGAGAAGGTCGTTCCCGAGCTCACCAAGAGCCGTGGCTACAAGAACATCCACCAGGTCCCGAACCTGCAGAAGATCGTCCTCAATTCCGCCTTCAAGGCCGAAGCCGACAAGGGCCACATGGCCGAAGTCGTCAAGGACATCACCAAGCTCTCCGGCCAGAAGCCGATCATCACCAAGGCTTCCAAGTCGGTCGCTG
>JBDKKH010000098.1:0-7190 GCA_039796215.1 Verrucomicrobiota bacterium | reverse complement strand
TTCCGACCAAGTTCCGGGTCATCTCCTACGACGAGTCCAGCTGCAAGGTGGAGGAATTCTCCGACCTGGATTCCGTCGGCCGCTACGCCGGCAAGCAGGGCATGGTCTGGATCCAGGTCCTCGGCATCACCGACCCGCAGATCGTCCACATCGTGGGGGCCTTCTTCGACATCCCGATGCTGGCCCAGGAAGACATCCTGACGGCCACCTCCCGCCCGAAGTTCGAGGAACACGGCGACAAGCTCCTGGCCATCGCCCGCGCCGTCCGCATCGGCGTCGAGGAGGACACCCCGCGCGGCCAGCAGATCTCCATCGTCGCCGCCCAGAACTGGGTCATCTCCTTCCACGAGAACGACGAGAAGGTCTTCGAAGCGGTCGAGAAGCGCATCGCCGACAACAAGGGCAACATCCGCAAGTGGCACGCCGGCTACCTCATCTACTCCCTGCTCGACACCCTCGTCGACCGGCTGCTCTACCAGACCGAAGAGATCGAGGACGCCACCACGGAGCTGGAGGATTCCATCCTCAAGGGGACCGACGACTGGGACCTCAACGAAGTCTACCGGCTCAAGCGCATCGTCGTGCGCCTCAGCCGCCTCGCCCAGCCTCTGAAGGACATGGTCAGCGTCCTCGAACATTACGAGCACGCCCTGCTGCCGACGACCTTGGACATGTACCTGCGCGATCTCTACGATCACGCCATCCGCGCGGCCGACCGCATCGAACACGCCCGCATGATCCTCCAGGACCTGCAGGAATACCACCATACCCAGCAGGAACGGAAGACCAACGAGGTCATCCGCGTGCTGACGGTGATGAGCTCGGTCTTCATCCCGCTGACCTTCCTGGTCGGACTCTGGGGCATGAATTTCCATTTCATGCCGGAGATCCACACCGAGTGGGGCGAGAAATACGGCTACTTCCTGGCGCTCGGCTCGATGATCCTCCTCGCCTCGGGCATCATCGTCTGGATGAAACGCAAGCGGTGGTTCTGAGAGCAGAGTAGAGGGCTGGGTTGATCGCTGAATAGAGGACTGAGTGGAGGGCTGAATTGATCAAGAGTCAGGATAGCTGCCGACGCTGTCTTACATTTCCCTTTATCAATTCAGTCCTCAACTCAGCCCTCCATGCTGTCCTCCGCTCAGTCATCTCGCCTCACGCGCAATCCTGCGCGTCGACGTCGATGACGTCGATGACGTCCTCGTCGCCGAGGATCCTGGCGCGCAGCGGGAGCAAAGCCGCGAGGAGAGACCTGACGCCGGCGACGAGATACCAGACATGCACGCGGTGCTGGTCCTGGACCTTCTCAAAGGGGCACGGGGCGGGCCCGCGGATCTCGCAGAGGCCGGGGTGCAGGCGTTCGAGCTCCTTGACCCAGGCGTCGGCGACGAAATTGACCTTCTCCGCGTTACGGCCGCGGAAGACGTGGCGGATGAGGTGACGGTCCGGCGGGTAGCCGAACTCGGCCCGCTTCTCGAGCTCGGCCGCCGCGAAGCCGTGGAAATCGAGGCGCTTGGCGAACTGGATCGGATCGGAAGCCGGCTGGAAGCTCTGCACGACGACCACGCCTTCGAGGTCGCCGCGGCCGGCGCGGCCCGCGACCTGGGTGAGCAGCTGGAACGTGCGCTCGGCGGCGCGGAAGTCCGGGAGCTGCAGCGAGAGATCCGCGTCGATGATGCCCACCAGCGTCACGCGGGGGAAGTCGAGCCCCTTGGCGATCATCTGCGTGCCCAGCAGCATGTCGTAACGGCCGGCGCGGAAATCCGAGAGGACCTTGCGGAAGAGGTCTTTCTTGCCCATGGTGTCCGCGTCGATCCGGGCCACCCGGGCGCGCGGGAAGAGCTGGGCGATGGTCTCCTCGACCTTCTGGGTGCCGTAGCCCTTCCAACGGACCTTGGGGGACCGGCAAGCCGGGCAGAGCACCGGAGCGCGTTCCTGGTGATTACAGAGATGGCAGCGGGCGGTGTCGTCGGTCCGATGCAAGGTCAGCGAGACGCTGCAACGCTTGCACTGCACGGCTTCGCCGCAGTCCGGGCAGACCAGCGAGCGCGAATGCCCGCGACGATTGAGGAAGAGGATCGACTGCTCCCGACGCTCGAGGCGGGCGCGGATGCCGTCGGTCAGTTCGCGGGAAAGGATGTGCTGACCCTTGGCGTGGAGGATCTCCCGCCGCATGTCGACGATCCGGAAAGCCGGCATCGGACGGTCGTCGACGCGCTTCGCCATGACGTCCAGGGCGTAGCGGCCCGAGGTCGCGTTCTTCCACGTCTCCAGCGAAGGCGTGGCCGAACCCAGCACGCAGGCCGCCCCCAGCAGCGAAGCGCGCATCACCGCGACGTCGCGGCCGTGATACATCGGCGTCTCGCCCTGCTTGAAGGAAGGCTCGTGCTCCTCGTCGACAACGATCAGCCGCAGGTCCGGCAGCGGGGCGAAGACCGCCGAACGGGCGCCGACCACCACCCTCGCCTGCCCGAGCGACATCGCCATCCAGGCGTCGAAACGCTCGCCCGCGGAAAGATGACTGTGCCAGACGACCACCTTGGCGCCGAGATCCGCCAGCCGGGAGCGCAGGCGTCCGACGGTCTGGGGCGTGAGGGCGACCTCGGGGACGAGGAAGATCGCCGACCCGCCTTCGGCCACGACCTTGCGGATCAGCGCGACATAGACCTCGGTCTTGCCGGAGCCGGTGACGCCGTGCAGCAGGTGCGCCCGGAAGGCCTTAGCATCGAGGGTCTGCGTGACCGAGGCGACGGCGGCGACCTGCTCGGGATTCAAGGTATGGCCGGCCGACGCGACCGTCTCGCCCTCGGCGTAAGGATCGTCATAGGCCACGCGCCACAGCACGCTGGCGTCCTCCTTGACGACGCCGGCCTTGATCAGGGCGTCCACCGCAGGCTGGGCGACCCCGAGTCCGTCGACCATCTTCGAGCGGTCCGCGGGCTCCTTCTGGCCCGCGAGAAAATCGATGACCTGCGCCTGCCGCGGAGCCTTCCGGCGGAGTTTCGCGAGCGCCTCCGGGTCGGGCGGCGCGACGAGCGTGAGCAGGCGACGCAGCACCGGGCGCACGCCTTTGCGCACCGCCGCGGGGAGCACCGTCTCCAGGACCGAGTTGAGCCCGCAGCCGTAATACCCGGCCATCCACTCGGCCAGCCGGCAGCAATCCGGCGTCATGACCGGCTGCTCGTGCTCGAGCACCATGATGCTCCGCAGCTTCGCCGCGGGCGGGGGTTCGGCGGGATACTTCCAGACCACTCCGATGCTGGTGCGGCCGCCCAAAGGCACGCGGACCAGCTGACCGACCTTCAAGACGTCCTTAAGGGCCGCCGGCACCGAGTACGAGTAGGCCCGCGCCCCGCCATCGAACGGGACCACCTCGGCGACGCCGGGTTCGATTTCACCGAAGAGATCGGGCACGGGGAAAGGCTCGCCGAAGCGAAGCCGGGATTCAAGCGAGGGTTGCCGCCCCCGCCATCATTTGCCTTCCGGCTTCTCGGCCGCGACCAGCGGACTGGCCGGAATGATGACTTTGGACGGATCGTCGGGGTGAGCCGGGTCGAAAACGCCCGCCGAAGGGGCGAGGAGCGACGCCAGCTCCGGGACGCGGGTCCGGATCTCCTCGACGACGCAGCGGGCCATCTCGTAGGCGCCGTAGGCGCTGAAGTGGGTGTCGTCGCGGAGCGGGGTCGTCTGGCCGGGAAAGGTGTTCGCGGGAAAATGGAGCAAGGCCTGCTTGCTCGGCTCCACGCCCAAGGCCCCGTAAAGCGCTTTGGACCGGGTGTTGAGGTCGATGAGCGGAACCCCGAGCTCCTTGGCCACGCGGCGCACCGCCACGGGGAAATCTCCGAGCGACTCCGTCACCTTGCCCTCCGCGTCGAAACGACGGCGGGCCACGGAGGTGACCAGCACCGGCTTGCCGCCCTTGGCGCGCACGGCCGCGACCTGTTCGCGCAGGCGCTCCGCGTAAGTGGTGAAGGCGCCGACGCCCGGCCCCTTCTCCTTCTGGTCGTTGTGGCCAAACTGGATCAGGACGAAGTCCCCGGCGCGCAGCTGGGAGAGGATCTTGTCCAGCCGCCCTTCGCCCCGGAACGACCGGAGCGTCCGGCCGGACTCCGCGTGATTGGCCACGACGGCCTCAGGACCGAAGAACAACGGAAGCGCCTGCCCCCAGCCGGCATAGGGCTCGAACGCCTGGTCGCAGACGGTCGAGTCGCCGGCGAGGAAGATCCGCCTCACCGCCGGATCGGCCGGACGGACGGAGACGAGCCGGGCGCGGCCGGCGGCGCCGAGGAATTCCAAAGAAAGGGCGTCATCCCAGGTCGCCGACCCCTTCTCGCGGGCGTTGAGCGACACGCGGCCGCCGGCGAACTCCGGCCGGCGGACATCGACGAGGCAACGGCGCGTCTCCCGGCGACCGCGCGGGACGGCCACCGCCAGCGCCAGCAGGCGTCGCGACTCCGCCTTGACGGTCGTGACCGAGTCCGCGTCGTCGGCTCCGAACTCGATCGTCAATTCATACACACCTTCCGGCCTGACCTCGCGGTGGGCGGCTACCGGCTGCGCCGGAGAACCGAGGAAGGCCGGCGGCTCGGCGGCCGCCACCGCGGCCAAGGAAAGGCAGGCGAAGCCGAGTCGCAGCATGGCCGTCGCGGGTCAGGGGTGGACGTCGGTCACCACGGTGCCGGAGTGGGCCGCGATGCGCGCGCACATCAGCGCCCAGAAGCAGCCGATGCAATTCGCCACGACCAGCTGGAGGTCGAGCGGCATGCTGTAGAAGATGAGCGTGCCCGGAAGCCAGACGAAGTAGTTGGTGAGCAGGTTCGGCAGGACCACGCGGCGATACCAACCCGGACGCATCTCATGACGCAACCGGGCGAGATCCCAGTCGCAGTCCTTCCAGAGGTGAGAGATCGCGTTGCCCGGCGAGCCGATGAGGGTGGTGAACAAGGCCATGTCCACCGCCACCTTCGCCAAGACCGTGCCCAAGGTCGGCTCCGTGCCGAACCAGTCGGCCTGCAGCATGTAGAAATAACTGACGATCATCCCGATCAGCGCCCACCAAACCATGCTGTGGATGAGATCAAGGAAAGGATGCTTCGGGCGCAGCTTCGGGAACGCCATCCGGAAGACCCAAGGCGTCAGCCCGGAGGTGATCGCGGTGCAGATCGCCGCGAAAGCCATCGGGGAAGCCCGGTTGAGCGCGCCGATGCGATTGAGCCCAGTCGCCACCGTCGGGACGTGATAATAGGCGACGACCAGGCCGGCGGCGGCCAGCAGGATGATGGCCAGCGGGACGGCGTTATCGCGGGCGGCCTTGAATCCGGCCGTGAACGGAGAAGCGGCGGGAGCGGTCATCCGAGGAATTTACGGAGCAACTGGTCGATGAGACCGGGGTTCGCCTTGCCCTGGGTGCGCTTCATGATCGGGCCCTTCAGGGCGTTGATGGCCTTCTCGTTGCCGGCGCGGTATTCGGCGATGGATTTCGCGACGGCCGGGTCGGCGATGACTTCTTGGACGATCTTCTCGAGTTCGCCGGTGTCGCTGTTCTGGCGGAGCCCCTTGGCGTCCACGATGGCGGCGGCGTCCCGGCCGGTCTTGAACATCTCGGCGAAGACCTCCTTGGCCTGCTGCTTCGAAATGACGCCTTCGTCGGTCAGTTTCACCAGGCCGGCGAGCTGCGCGGGCTTGATCGGGCAGGAACCGAGCGAGAGCGGCGCGGGCGCGGCTTCGTCGAAGGCGCCGGCGGCGCCCGCCGAAGCGGCGAGGTCGCGGAGCAGGTCGTTGGCCACGAGGTTCGCGATGCCCTGCGGGTTGGCCGGATGGGCGGCCACGGCGGCCTCGAACCATTCGGCGAGGGCGCGGTCGTTCACGAGTACCGAGGCGGCGGTGTAAGGCAGGCCGAGCTTCTCGACGTAACGACGCTGACGGTCGTAGAGATTCTCGGGCACCTGCTTGGCGAGGCGCGAGACGGTCTCGCGGGAGAGCTTCAACGTCGGGATATCCGGATCGGGGAAGTAACGGTAGTCGTGGGCGTCTTCCTTGTCGCGCAGCACATAGCCGCGGGCGAGCTCGGCGTTCCAGCCGCGGGTCTCCTGCGTGATCGGGCGGCCGGCCTCGAGTTCGCGGATCTGACGGGCGGTCTCGTAGACGACCGTGTCGCGGACGCTCGAGATCGAGTTGAGGTTCTTGGTTTCGGTGCGGGTGCCGAGCTTCTCGGTTCCGCGCCGGCGGACGGAGACGTTGCAGTCGCAGCGGAGCTGGCCCTTCTCCATATCGCAATCGGCCACGCCGGCCTGGGTGAGCATCGCGACCAGCGAGCGCAGGAAGGCCTCGGCCTCGGCGGCCGAACGGAGGTCAGGTTCGGTGACGATCTCGAGGAGCGGCACGCCGGCGCGGTTGTAGTCGACCAGCGAGCCGCTGCCCGCGTGGCTGAGCTTGCCCACGTCCTCCTCGAGGTGGGCGTGGTGGATGCGGACGTGCTTGTGCTCGCCCATCACGTTGCGCGAGGGCCCCGGGAGCTCGATCTCGACCTGGCCGCCGACGACGACCGGGAAATCCTTCTGGGTGAGCTGGTAGTTCTTCGGGTTGTCCGGGTAGAAATAGTTCTTCCGGTCCCAGGCGCAGCGCTCCGGGATCTCCGCGCCCACGACGAGGCCGAAGAGGATGGCCTTCTCGACGGCCTCGCGGTTCACCACCGGCAGCGTGCCGGGGAGGCCGAGGACGACGGGGTCGACCTGCTCGTTGGGCTCCTGGCCGAAGCCCCAGGGGGACGACGCGAAGACCTTGGCGCGGGTGCGCAGCTGGACGTGGACCTCGAGTCCGATGACGACTTCCCAATCAGAAGGAACGTTGCTCATAGGGAGGCTTGCTGGTGGGCGAAACCATGGGCGTCCTCGAAGAGACGGCCGGCGGCGAGGAGCTTGGCTTCGGAGAGCGGCGCGCCGACGAGATGGAAACCGACCGGCAGGTGACCGGACTTGCCGCACGGGACCGAGATCGCCGGGAGGCCGGCGAGATTGGCGGGGATGGTGAAGATGTCCTCGAGGTAGAGCTGCAAAGGGTCTGAGGCCTTCTCGCCGACCTTGAAGGCGGGCGTCGGGACCGTCGGCGTGAGGAGCACGTCGACGCCGGCGAGGGCGGCGAGGTATTCGGCGCGGATCTTCGCGCGGGCGCGGAGGGCGCGGACGTAATAC
>JBDKKH010000097.1:0-3873 GCA_039796215.1 Verrucomicrobiota bacterium | reverse complement strand
CCCCGTCGGCCTCCTGAACTACATGGCCAAGGACCAGGCCAACCATATCAAGCTCCTCGGCAAGAAGTCGGGGCACTCCACGGACAAGATCACGCAGCTCGGCGACCAGATCGAACATGTGGGCGAAGGCCTGTACCTCCTGAAGGGCGCCATCGCCACCTTGCGGCTCCGATTCATGGAGCGCATGGACTGCGGGGACCACTGGGCCTGGCTGGCGCACGTCGAGTCCTACGAGAACCTGCGCGAAGCCCCGCCGCTGACGTTGGACGAGCTCAAGAAGCTCAAGCTGATCCTGGCCTGAGGCTGGGAGGGGGCATGCGCGTGCGCGAGGGGGCACGGGGCGAGGCAGAGCTCAAAGGGTGCAGCATGGGGAGACCGGATGATCGGCTTGGGCATGCGACCGCAGCGTACATTCCGGTTTCCGGTCTCCCTTTGAGCGGATGGGTCGTTTCGGGTGGCAGGTGGCGGGAGGGCTGAGTGCAAAGGTGGGATGCGAGAGTATCGAGTATAGGGACGGACAAAGAGACAGGTGTCGGGTGACGGGCACGGGCATCGGGAGTTCAGGTGCCGGCCTCTCGGCCATCGGGAGCTGGCACCCGGCTTCCGGCGGCTGTAGGCTGAACGGCTGACTCCCGGGACGCTGACCGCCGTGGCTGTCACCCGTCACCTGGAATGGATGACGCGAATATCGAGGTAGGGGTAAATGAAGAGGGCTAGGATCATCAAGATCCTAGCCCTGTCCTCGCCCTGGCTCTAGCCCCGTGGAGCCGATAGTTCCGCTTACTTCTTCTTCGAAACCTTCTTCGCCTTGGGCTCTTCCCGGTTCGGGATGAGGTAGGTGCGTCCGCGGATCAGGCGTTCGTAGAGGTCGACCATGGCGACGCCTTCGCGCGGGCGGACGGAGTCGGCCTTGGTGGCGCGGTCGACCTGGCGTTTCAGCATGCGGCAGAGGTCCTCGGCGTTGTACTGGATCATCCCGAGGATGCGTTCGACGGAGTAACCCGGGATGCTTTCCTCGATGTAGAAGCCGTCGGCCTCGTCGTCTTCGAGGAAGACGTGGGCTTCGTTGACGCGTCCGAAGAGGTTGTGGAGGTCGCCCATGATGTCCTGGTAGGCGCCGACCATGAACGCACCGACGTAGTAGGGCTGGCCTTCCTTGAGCGGATGGAGGGCGAGGGTCTTGCGGACGTCTTCCAGGTCGATGAAGTCGTCGACCTTTCCGTCGGAATCGCAGGTGATGTCGACGAGCGTCGCCTGGACCGTCGGGCGCTCGTTGAGGCGGTGGATCGGGGCGATCGGGAAGAGCTGGTCGAGGGCCCAGTGGTCGAGCAGCGATTGGAACACCGAGAAGTTGCAGACGTATTGTTCGGCCAGCATCGAATCGAGGCGGGCGAGTTCGTCGGGGATGTCCGAGCCGTCCTTGAGGTCTTCGCGGATCTGGCGGCAGATGTCCCAGAACAGGCGGTCGGCGGCCGCGCGTTCTTCCAGGCGGAGGTTGCCGAGGCTGAAACGGGCGTGGGCCTCTTCGCGCTTCTCCTTGGCGTCGTGGTAACGCTCCAGCGGGTCGAACTTGCGCTTGTTCTTCCGGATGGAATCGAGCTCGCGGATCAGCTGATGCGTCTTGCCCTTGGGGGCTTCGACCTTGCCTTCGTCGCGGGTGATGCGGTCGACGGCTTCGAAGATCAGGATGGAGTGGGGGGCCACCAGGGCGCGGCCGGATTCCGAGACGATGTCGGGGAGCTCCACCTTGCTCTCTTCGCAGATCTGCTTGATGTTCGCGACCACGTCGCGCGCGTAGACCTCCATGCTGTAGTTCATGGAGGATTCGTAGGCCGAACGGCTGCCGTCGTAGTCGATGCCCAGGCCGCCGCCGACGTCGAGCAGTCCCATCGGGAAGCCCATGCGCTTCAGCTCGCAGTAGAAGCGGGTGGCCTCGACCACGGCCTTCTTGATCGTGCCGATGTTCGGGACCTGGGAGCCGATGTGGAAGTGGACCAGGCGAAGGGAGTCCTTCATCTTCGCCTTGGTCAGGCGCTGGGCGACCTCGACGATCTCGGAGGCCGTCAGGCCGAACTTGGCGTTCTCGCCCGTGCTGTCGGCCCATTTGCCTTCGCCGGCCGTGGTCAGTTTGACGCGGAGGCCGATGTGGGGCTGGACGCCCATGCGCCGGGCGATGCGGATGATGGCGTCGATCTCGGAGAGCTGTTCGACGACGATGATGGTCTGCTTGCCCAGGCGGCGGCCCATCAGCGCCAGCTCGATGTACTCCTCGTCCTTGTAGCCGTTGCAGATGAGCAGGGCCTTGCGGTTTTCCAGCAGGGCCAGGGCGATGATCAGTTCGGGCTTCGAGCCGGCTTCGAGGCCGAAGTCATATTCTTCGCCGGCGTCGAGGATCTCCTCGACCACTTCGCGGAGCTGGTTGACCTTGATCGGGAAGACGCCGCGGTAACGGCCGTCGTAGTCCTCTTCCTTGATCGCGTTGCGGAAGGCTTCGTTGATCTGCGTCACGCGGTTGCGGAGCAGGTCCTGGACGCGGATCGTCAGCGGGGGCTTCAGGCCGGAGGCCTCGACTTCCTTGACGATGTCGGTGATGCGGATCTTCCGATGATCGCCTTTGGGGTGCACGCAGAGGTGACCTTGGGGGTCTACGGAGAAGTTGTTACCTCCCCATCGTTTGAAGCCGTAGTATTCTTCGGCGTCTTTGGTCGTCCAGGGCTGCGATTTGCTCACGTCGGTAGGGAAGGGGACTTTTTATCCTGCGGGGGGAAGCGCAAGGGGTAAATCTCACCGACCCGGGAGGCTTCCGGCTCGACCCTCCGGCCGTGTTCGCTTGGCTCTGCTTATGTCCGCCGAGTCCATCATCCGTGCGACGATCGCGTTACGAGAGGCTTTGGCGGGCCGAAAGTTCCCGGCGCCGGCCGACTTCGTCTACCAGCCTTTGGACTACGCCTGGGCCTCGCACGAGGCCTACCTGCGTCGCTTTGCGGCTTCCGGCCCGAAGAAGGTGCTCTTCCTGGGCATGAATCCGGGACCTTTCGGGATGGCGCAGACCGGCGTGCCGTTCGGGGAGATCGCCGCCGTCAGGGATTGGATGGGGCTCGAGATGCCGGTCGGTCGACCCGAGAAGGAGCACCCCGGCAAGAAGGTCACCGGTTTCGCCTGCCATCGCTCCGAGGTGAGCGGCCGTCGCCTCTGGGGTCTTTTCCAGGAGCGCTTCGGCCAGGCCGATGACTTCTTCGCCGAGCATCTCGTCCACAATTACTGCCCGCTGCTGTTCCTTGAGGACACGAAGCAAGGCAGGAACGTCATTCCGGAAGAATTGCCGAACGAGGTCATGGCGCCCGTGAACAAGGAGTGCGACAAGCTCCTGCGCGTCCTCGTCGAGACGCTCGGCGTGCGCACCGTCGTCGGTGTCGGCGGGTATGCCGAGACTCGGGCGAAGGAGGCGTTGGATGGTCTGCCGATCAAGTACGCCAAGGTGCCTCACCCGAGTCCCGCGAACCCGGTGGCCAACCGCGGCTGGTCGGCGGCGGCGACCAAGGCCTTGGTCGCACAAGGAGTCTGGCGCTGATGGGACTGATCGAGGAGATCCTCGTGCGTCCGAAGCTCCGCCAGCGGCTCTGGGCCTGGTGGTATCCTTTCTTCACGCGGCGCGTACGCGCCCAAGGCGTCGATTTCCTCAACTACGCCTTCCAGGCGGAAGAGGTCCCGCGCGCGGCCCTCGGGGCGGAGGACGAGCCCAACCGCCCTAACATCCAGTTATATGAGCACGTGCGGGGAGGCCTGGGCCTGCGGGGGCTGCGCGTGCTCGAAGTCAGCTGCGGGCATGGCGGCGGCGCCTCTTTCTTCGCCCGGACCCAGGCCCCGGCGGAG
>JBDKKH010000096.1:0-4483 GCA_039796215.1 Verrucomicrobiota bacterium | reverse complement strand
GCCAGGGGACGGTGACGGTGATCGGGTTCTAGTCGCACGGAGTGCGACGGCTAGTTGATCAGTTGGCCGGAGGACCGGATGGGCGTGCGTTAGAGGCACGGAGGCTCAGAGGCTTAGTTGATCAGAGAGGCGCACTAAGTTGACCGGTTGGCCAGTTGGCCGGAAGGACGCACATTCAATGCGATGCAAAGGTGATAGGCAGCGCTCAAGGGGAGACCGGGGACCGGATAGTTAGCTGGGGTATATGGCCGTAGGTAATATTCCGGTTTCCCTTTGAGTGGATGGATCATTTCGGGTGGCAGGTGGCGGCCCCAGGTGGCAGGTGGCGGGTAGCACGTAGGGGCGTGCGGCCCGCGCGCCCGAGGGGTTTGGGTAGGATGACCGGGCCGGTCATCCCTACCTTACGTGGCATAGATGCGAGCGAGCGATCGTCGGATGGTGAGATCGTAAGCCGGATAGGCACCGGATCATTCGGCTTTGAGCTTGGCCTTGATTTCGGCCCTGAGCTGCCTGCTGCGCTCCATGGCTTTCTTGAATTCGTCCTCGGTGTAACCGTCGATGATCTTGCTAAGGTCGTCTTTGTCATCCGCGTCCAGTTCGTCGCCTACGGCGATCATCCAGGCCAGACCCTCGATCTTGTCCTTGGGCACGCCACGTCCCGTCAGGTAGCAGTGACCCAGGCTCAGGCCGCCTTTGGGATGGAGCTGGTTGGCGGCTTTGCGGAACCAACGGACGGCCATGGCGTCATTGGCGGGGCTCGGGTCCGTCAGGAAATACTCGGTGCCGAGGTTGCACTGCGCGCGGGGTTCGCCGTGCTCGGCGGCCTTCAGCCGCCACTTGCGCGCCTCGTTCTCGTCGGCCTTCACGCCGTCGCCTTCCTGATAGCAGACGCTCAGCGTGTATTCGGCGTCAGGGTCGCCTTGCAGCGCCGACTTCATGTACCATGCGAAGGCCTCGTGTTTGTCGGGAGCGACCCCTTCGCCTAGGCGGAGCGACTGCGCCAGGTTGAACTGGGCCACGGGGTGGCCTTGTTCGGCGGCCTTGCGATACCACCGGACGGCTTCGGCTTCGTCCTTCGCCGTCCCGCGTCCGAAGTCATGGAGCAGCGCCAGGCGATATTGGGCTTCCCGGTCGCCTTGTTCGGCTTTCAGCTTGGACTCAGTGAATTCCTTGAGTTCGGCGGCGACGACCTTCGGGTCGCGGGCGAAGGGGGACGCGTAGGTCCTTTTCCCCGACAGCTCTTGCGCGCGTCGCTCGGCGCCCGTCCGCTGTTCCTCCGTGAGCGATTCGTATTCGTCCCGATAATGTTCCGTATCGGCGTCGGCATTCCGGTCGAGCGAGACCAGCCGCCAAGCCATCGACTCCACGTGGTCGACCGGCGTGCCTACCCCATGCCGGAACGCGAAGCACATGATGTGGGCGGAGCGGGCATGGCCGGCGAGCGCGCCCGGCTTCACCCAGGTGATGACGCTCCTGGCTCGGGAGGCGTCCTTCTTTTCAAGGATCTCCACCGCGAGGTCTGCGCGCGCATCATGGTCACCGTGCTCGGCCGCGAGCAGCAGCCAGCGGCGGGCTTCGGCGGCTCCGGCTCCGGTCACACGGCCTGCTTCGATGAGCTGATGCATCCTGTATTCGGCCTCAGCCAGACCGGTTTCCGCCGCCTTGCGGATCAGCGCGACGCCCGCCGCAACGTCCTTCTTCACGCCGGCGCCGAGCAAGAGATGGTTGCCATAGTAGCACATGCAGCGGGGGTCCTGTTTGTCGGCGCCGATGCGCAGGAGGCGCGCGGCCTCGGCTTCGTCGGCCCTGGTGCCGATTCCGTAGAGGTGGAACCCCGCGAGCTTGATCAATTTGGAGGGTTCACCGCCGGCCGCCTCGGCTTTCGTCAGGATGAACTCGGCTTCCGGAGTCAGTTCGGCCTTGGCCGGCGGGGCCGACGGTTCGGTGAGTTCGATCGCCGCGTACGAGAACAGCGACGCGAGCGCGAGGGCGGAGAAGGTGACGATGAGCGGACGCAGGTAAGCGCGCGCGGATGATTTGATCTGATCGGGCATGGGGGTCGGGGAGGATGCGGAAGGGGTGGTCGGTGTTTTAATATAAAGTTCTAGAATGACATTTCCGCGGCGGCGGCGCAAGGGGCGCGGGGACGCTCCGTAAGGCATAAGTAACTTATGACTACGGCGGACCGAGCATTAGGCTGGCTCATCCCGGCGCGAAAGCGCCGGGAGGGTTAGGGGGAGGGGGGTTGATCGGTTGATCGGTTGGCCGGTTGGCCAGGGAGACAAAGGGTAGAGGCCCGGAGGCTCAGAGGCTTGGTTGATCAGACCAAGGCAAACTAGTTGGCCAGTTGACAAGTTGACACGCGGGCAAGGATACAAACCAGAGCAAGGCAGGAAGCAGTGCAAAGGTGCAAGGTGAAGGGTAGGGCTCAAGGGGAGACCGGGGACCGTATAGTTAGCTTGGGGTAGATGGCCGCAGGTAATATTCCGGTTTCCCTTTGAGTGGATGGATCATTTCGGGTGGCAGGTGGCAGCTCCGGGTGGCAGGTGGCAGGTAGGGGCGTGCGGCCCGCGCGCCCGCAAGGTTCGGGGAGGATGACCGGGCCGGTCATCCCTACCTAGCGCGGCAGGGCCGCGAGGGGGCACGTGGGCAAGGTGACAAGTGGGCAAGGGATACAAATGAGAGGCCTGGAGGCTCAGAGACTTAGTTGATCAGGAGAACCACCGATACGGGTGACAGGTGACGGGCACGGGAATCGGGAGTCGGCCGTTCGGCCATCGGGAGCTGGCAACCGGGTTCCGGCGGCCGAGGGCTGAACGGCTGATGCCCGAAAGGCTGCCCCCCGTGGCCGTCACCCGTCACCTGATCGCATGAATCGGGTGGGGCTCCTTTTAAATACTTTAACAAAAAGGGCGCGACTGGTGTCGCGCCCTGGGGGAGGGGGTGGACGGGCTTACTTCTTATCGCCTTCGAGCCGTTCCTTGAGCTCGGGGTGCTTGGCGAGGAACTCGGCCTTCTCGTCGGGGGTCATCTGGGCGAGGCGTTCCTTGAGCTTTTCGCGCAATTTTTCCTTCTGCTCAGGGGAGAGGTTGTCGGCCCGCTCGCGGAGCTTGGCCTTGAGCTTCTCCTTCTGCTCCGGGGTCAGGTTGTCGATGCGCTCTTTCATGCCCTTGCGGGCTTCCTCGAGCTTGGCGGCGGCCTCCGGGTGATCCTTGAGCCAGGCCTGACGCTCCTCCGGGGTCATATCCCTGAGCTTCTCCATGGTTCCCTTGAGTTCAGGGTGCTTTTTGAGGAATTCGTCGCGACGGTCCTTGAATTCTTCGCGACGTTGGCCTGCCGGCTTATCGGCGCCTTCCCGACGGGCGGGTTTATCGCCTTCGGGTGCGGCTTGGGCGATGGCGGCGGCGAGGAGGAGGGCGAGGAGGGAGGTTTTCATGGGGGTACATACGAATAACCCCGGCAGTGGGCGCGAAGTTGCACGGCCTAATAAGAGGATGGGGGCTGCAGGTGTTCTGGACATCAGGGTGGGGCCATATCCATGATTTGGCATGCTTCGTCTGCTCCCTCTTTGCGTCTGCGCATTGCTCGTCCTCCGCCTGCCGATCGCCGCCGGCGAGCCCCTCGACCCTCAACCGGGTGCTTCGATCGTCCTCCTGGGCGGAGGCCAGGGTGAACGTCTTCTGCGCTTCCCGGCCTTCGAGGTCGAACTGCAGCGTCGGTTCGCCGACCGGAACCTCGTCGTGCGTAACCTCTGCGACGACGGTGATACCCCCGGATACCGCGATCACTCCGGCCGTAATTCCCCCTTCGCCTATCCCGGAGCCGAGAAATTCTATCCTTTGTCGAAGTCCAAGGACGTCTGGGGTTCCGGCCATGCTGGTTCCGGGTTCGCCCAATCGCCCGACGAGTGGCTGAAAGGCCTCAAGGCGGACGTCATCCTGGCCTGGTTCGGCTATGCCGAGTCTTTCCGTGGTCCGGCCGGCGTGGCCGCTTTCCGGGAGGAGCTCAACGGCTGGCTGGATCACACCGCCAAGCAGAAGTACAATGGTAAGTCGGCCCCGCAGGTCGTGCTGATCTCGCCGATGGGTCTCGACGAGCAATCCGCCCCGCAGGGGATCGAGGGCGCCCGGGCGGTGAACGCGAACCTCGGCCTCTATGCCCAGGCGATCAAGGAGATCGCCGCCCAGCGTGGTCTCCGCTTCCTCGATCTCTTCGCCTACGGTCAGGGGTACTATCGTCAGGCCAAGCCCTCCGTGTCCCGTAATGGTCTGCCTGAAGGACCTAAGTGGCACGCCCACCTGGCCCTTCAGCTGGGGACCCTCTTCGCTCCCGGCTCGCCGCGGCTGGGCGACAGCAAGGTCCTTCAGCAGGCCGTCGACGACAAGAACTGGTATTGGGACAAACTCTATAAGGTCCCGAACGGCGTCCACGTGTTCGGTCGGCGCAACAAGCCCTTCGGACCCGACAATTATCCCGCCGAGCT
>JBDKKH010000095.1:0-6803 GCA_039796215.1 Verrucomicrobiota bacterium | reverse complement strand
GTCGGTCGAAGCCCCGACGATCGAGGCGGTCACCAGTCAGGTCGCCGCCGGCGCCGGCTTGGGCGTGAGTTTGGCTATCGCCGAAGCCATCGCGGACCCCGGCGTGCGCGCCCTGCCGCTCGCGGGCTTCGCGGCGCTGGACACTGGTCTGCGCTGGACCGGCGGGATGACGCCCTTGTTGCGCGATACCATCTTGGAACTGCAACGCTATACGCGCGAGACCTGGCCCGACTGGGCCATCGACGACGTGCTCGTCGAACCCAAGAAGGCCGGCCGGCGCAAAGCCTGACTCAGCGCTTCGCGAGGGCCTGCGTGATGGCCACGCAGGCGAGCGCGGCGTTCTCGGCGCGGAGGACCGTCGGGCCGAGGACGACCGGACGGAAACCCGCGGCCCGGGCGGCGGCGTATTCTTCGGAGGTCAGGTCGCCTTCGGGGCCGATGAGCCACGTGACTTTCGAGGCCTGCGTGAAATCGAGATGGGCGACCGGTTCGGCGTCGTATTCCAGGGAGCCCGTGAGGCGGAGTTCGCCGGCGACGGGCGCAGGCAGCCGTTCGACCCATTCGCGGAAGCGCACCGGCGCGGCGATCTCGGCGCGCCACGGGTGCCCCGACTGCTTGCAGGCTTCGACCGCCTGCTGCTGCCAGCGTTCGCGGCGGGCGCGGGCCCGGTCGGCGTCGAGCTTCACTTCGCAGCGGGCGGTCTCGAGCGGGATGACGCCGGCCGCGCCGGCTTCGCAGCACGAGCGCACCAGGTCGTCCATCGTGCCGCCCTTCGGCATCCCTTGGGCGACGAAGATGGCCGGCGAGAGCGTCTCCGCCACGCGGGCGCGGACGACTTCGACCATCGCGCCTTCGCCGTCGGCCGCGGCCAGACGGCCCTCGACCACCAGCCCTTCGCCGTCGAGGAGGACCACGGCGTCCCCGCGGCGGGCGCGGAGGCTGCGCACCACGTGCGCGGATTCTTCCGCCGAAAGCCGGACATGGGCGCCGGGCTTGCAGGCCGGGGCTTGCTCGTGGTCGATCCAGACGCGCAGCGGGCTCATCAGGCGAGGGCGACCGGCCGGTCGTAGGAAGGGTCCCAGTCTTTCCAGACGGGCTCGTAGCCGTGGGTGCGGAGCATGGCGGCCACCTCGACGGGCGAACGGTCGTCCTCGATGGCGAACTGCTCGAGCGAGGCCTCGCGTCCTTCGGCGTAGCCGCCTGGGTTCGTGTGCGAGCCCGCGCTCATCGCCGTCACGCCCACGCGGCAGGCGTGGTCGCGGAACTTGCGGCTCTCGCGGGTGCTGAGGGTCAGCTCGACCTCCGAGCTCAGCAGGCGGAAGGCGCAGATCGCCTGCACCAGGTCGCGGTCGGTCATCTCGACCTTCGGCTGCAGTTCGCCTTCGTGCGGGCGGATGCGCGGGAAGGACACGCTGTAACGGCTCTGCCAGTGCTTGCGTTCGAGCCAGCGCAGATGGAGGGCGGTGAAGAAACATTCCGCGCGCCAGTCCTCGAGGCCGAAGAGGGCGCCGAGGCCGATCTTATGGACGCCGGCGGCGCCGACGCGGTCGGGCGCGTCGAGGCGGTAGGCGAAGTCGGACTTACGTCCCTTGGGGTGGTGGACGTTGTAGGTCTCGCGATGGTACGACTCCTGGTAGACCAGCACGGCGTTGAGCCCGTGCCGGCGGAGCTCGGCGTATTCGGCGGTCTCCATCGGCTGCACTTCCATCGACAGCGACGAGAAATGGGGACGGAGCAGGTCGAGGGCTTGGATGAAGTAGGGCACCTCCACCTTGTTGGATTCGCCCGTCAGGATGAGCAGATGGTCGAAGCCCAGCTTCTTCAGGGCGCCCGCCTCGCGGAGGATCTCGCCCGGATTGAGCGTGCGCCGGGGGACCTTGTTGCCGGCCGAGAAGCCGCAGTAGGTGCACACGTTCTGGCACTCGTTGGACAGGTACGCCGGCGCGAAGAGCTGCATCGTGCGGCCGTAGCGACGGAGGGTGCGTTCCCGGCTGAGGCGCGCCATCCGTTCCAGGTGCGGGGCCGCGGCCGGCGAGATCAGCGCCTTGAAGTCCTCGAGGTCGGCTGAGTCGGCTTCCGCCCGGGCCAGGGCGCGGAGGACGTCGGCTTCCGTCTTGGCCGCGACGGACCCGAGGACCTCTTCCCAAGGATGGGCGGCATGGACTTCAGCGAACGACATCGACGCTCACTGTGGGCCTAAACCCGCGCAGGGCAAGGGCGCGCGCGCTCAGAGCGTCGCGGCGTAGCCGGCGGCGTCGAGCAGGCCGGCGAGTTCGGCCGGATTCTTCACCTTCACCTTGATCATCCCGGCGCCGCCGTAGGGTTCGCGGTTCACCAGGTCGGGAGAATTGTTCAGGTCGGCGTTCGCGGCGAGGACTTCGCAGGACACCGGGCTGTAGAGGTCGGAGGCGGCCTTGACGGACTCCACCGTGCCGAAGACGTCGCCATGGTTGAACGAGGCGCCGACCTTCGGAAGGTCGACGAACGTCACGTCGCCGAGGGCGGCCTGCGCGTGGTCGGTGATGCCGATGACGGCGGTGCCGTCGGCGGCCACCTTGATCCACTCGTGATCCTTGGTGTAATGCAGGTCGGCGGGCACGTTGCTCATGGCTTCTGGGTAAAGGTGACGGGGATTATTTCAACCCTTCACTTCACGAAAGGCTCCGACGCCAGGCGGAGCGGCAGGCGGTGGCCGCGGATGTCGACGGTCAGGCCGGGCGAGCTCGCGTGGCCGGCGGCGACGAGGGCCGTCCCGATGGGCTTGCCGAGGACCGGCGACTGCGTGCCGGAAAGCACTTCGCCCACGGGCGTCTCGCCGTCGTAGACCACGGCGCCTTGGCGGGCGATGCGGCGATCTTCGAGCGAGAACAGGACCACCGTGGAGACCGGACCGCCCTCGGCCTGGCTCTGCAGGGCTTCGCGTCCGATGAAGGCCGGCTTCGCGAACTTCACCGTCCAGCCAAGGCCGGCCTGGATGGGCGAGATCCGTTCGGAGATCTCGTGGCCGTAGAGCGGGTAGTTCGCCTCGAGGCGGAGCGAGTCGCGGGCGCCGAGGCCGGCGGGGACCAGGCCGTGCGGCTTGCCGGCGGCCAGGAGCGCGCGGGCGACTTTTTCGGCGGACGCCGCGGGGAGGTAGATCTCGAAACCGGGCGAGCCCGTGTAGCCCGTGCGGGAGATCAGGCAGCCGGCGGCTCCGGCGACTTCGCCGAACGCGAAGCCGAAGCGTTTGATCGCGGCGAGCGGGACGGACGTCACGAGCGCGAGGATGGCTTCGGCGCGGGGGCCTTGGAGCGCGAGCTGGGCCCAGGCGGCGCACTCGTCGAGCACCTCGACTTGGTGCGCGCCGACGTGCGCGCGCATCCACGCGATGTCCTTGGCCGCGTTCGAGGCGTTGAGGCAGATCAGGAACTCGTCGGTCGCCAGGCGGTAGACGATGAGGTCGTCGACGCAGCCGCCGTCGGGCTGGCACATCACCGTGTAGCGGGCCATGCCGACCTTGATCGTGGACATCTCGTTGGTCATGACCCCGTCGAGGAAGGCGGCGGCGTCGCGGCCGCGGACGCGGGCCTCGCCCATGTGGGAGACGTCGAAGAGGCCGGCTGCGTGGCGGACGGCGAGGTGTTCTTCGATGATGCCCGAGTACTGCACCGGCATCTCCCAGCCGGCGAAGGGCACGATGCGTCCGCCGAGTTCGACGTGCAGGGCGTGGAGGGGCGTACGGGAGAGCGTGGCCGACATAGGCCGTCCAAGGTGCGGCCGCGCACGAACCTTCCAACAAAAAAGCCCGGCCGAACGGCCGGGCTTTCCAGGGCGGACGGGAGTCCGGCTCAGAGTTCGAGTTCCTTGCGGAGCTCGGCGAGGGCGGCCTTGAACTCTTCTTCCGTGATGACCTTGGTGCGGCGCTTGGTCTCGAGGAGGGCGTAGCGCGAGCTGAACTCGGAGTACTTGAGCGCGGCGGCGCGGGCCTTGGCTTCGGCGGCGGCCTTGTTGGCCTCGGCGAGCTTGGCTTCGGCGGCGAGGCGCTCGTCGGCGACGGCTTTCTCGGCGGCCTTGGCGGCTTCGGCCATCTTGGCCTCGGCGGCCTGACGTTCCCAGGCGACGGCCTTTACCGCAGCCTTGGCGGCCTCGGCCATCTTGGCTTCGGCGGCCGCGTTGGCCTCGGCGAGCTTGGCCTGAAGTTCCTTTACTTCGTTATTCGCTTTTTCGACGGCGGCGGCGGCTTCCGCGGAGGCGTTCTTCGCGGCTTCGGCCTGGGCGGACTTGGCGGCATCGTTGGCCTTGGCGAGGTCGAGATTGGCCTGCGACAGGGCTTCGTTGGCCTTGGCGGCGGCGGCCTTCTGTTCTTCGAGGGCCTTCTGGATTTCGACGAGGGAGCGGTTGGCGGCGGACTTGGCTTCGCTCTCGGTCATGCTGGCGCGACGGCCGAGTTCTTCGGCGCGGGCGTTGAGGGCTTGGATCGCCGCGTTGGAGTTCGCCTGCGAATCCTTGAGCGCCTTCATCTCGAGGGCGTAAGCTTGTTCCAGCTGAACCAGACGGTCGTCGGAGAATTTCGCCGGGGCGGTCACCTGCGCGACGTTGTTACGGGCGACGGCGACTTTCGCTTCGACGCCGGCGAGGGCGGCCTGGCGGGCCTCGATGGTCTTGAGGGACTTTTCGGCGATCTTACGTTCGGCCGCCGCTTCGGCTTCGACCTGGGCGAGGGCGAGTTCCGCTTCGGCCAGGCGGGCCTTGGCGACGTCGTCCTGATTCTTGGCGGCCTTGGCGGAGGCGATCTTCTGGCTGATGTCGGCCAGGCGGGCCTGGGCGGCGGCTTCGCGGGCGGCAAGGGCGGCCTGGATCTTGGCGGCGGCTTCCTGCGTGGCGGCGATATCAGCCTGCAGTTCCTGCTTGGCGGCGGCTTCTTCGCCCAGGGCCTTCTTCGCCAGCTTCTTGAATTCCGGGTTATCGGCCGGCGGGACGGTGGCTTCGCCGGCGGCGGGCACCTTGGAGAGATTCACTTTCACCGTGGCGGGGAAGCCGTACTCGATGCCCTCGCTGGTCGTGATCAGGCGAGGCTTGAGCTCGGAGGTCTCCGTGATGAAGCCGCCCTTGCCCACTTGCAGTTCATAGTTCTTCGTGCGGTCGAGCTTGATCGTCGTCGGCGTCCGGCCGACGGCTTGGCCGTTGAGTCGCACCGCGGCCGAGGGCGGGTTCGACGAAACGGTCACGGTGTCGACGTTGGCCGCATCGGGCGAGGACTTGCAGCCAGCGAGCGCGACGCCGAGGGCTAGGAGGGTGACGGGGAGACGCATGATACGAAGCTTGGGGTGACCGAATTGCGTGCAAAACCAGCCTGGTTTCAACCCCTAATCGCTTATCGCACGGAGGGTTGACACCGTGGGGCCGGGAACAACCCTATGAACAGGGCATTTTGGCCAGCATAGCTCAGTTGGTAGAGCAGCCGCCTTGTAAGCGGCAGGTCGTCGGTTCAAGTCCGACTGCTGGCTCCATGCCCCTCGAGGTGACCCTCGTTCAGCAGAGCGGACCTGCGGGCCGGGCTTGCCGAAGGGCGTCCGCCATCCGCACTACCGGTCGGATGGACGACACGTCATGGACGCGGACCATCGAGCAGCCTTGGGCGATGCCCCACGCGGCGGTGACGGCGTCGCCGGCGCCTCGCTTCAGTGGATCGGGCTCTTCGAGCACATGCCCCAGCGTCGATTTGCGGCTGGTTCCGAGGAGGACAGGAAAGCCCAAGGCGGCGACCTTGGCCAAGTCGCGCACGAGGGTCAGGTTCTGGGCGTGGGTCTTCCCGAAGCCGAAACCAGGGTCCGTCCAGAGCTGATGGGCGGGCACGCCCGCGGACAGCGCCAGTCCGATCGAACCGCGCAGATCCGCGAGGATTTCCGGCCAAAAGTCTTGATAATCAGCCTTTTGCCGACGGTGCATCAGGATGAGCGGGCAGCGCAGCCGGGCGCAGAGGGCGGCCATCGGCGAGGCTCCGTCCACGCTTTCAAAGCGGGCACCTTCGACGTCGTTGACCAGATCGGCCCCGGCTTCGATACCAGCCTCGGCCACCGAGGCCTTATAGGTGTCCACGGACAAGACCGCTTGCGGGAAAGCACGTCGAAGGGCTTTCACCGCTGGGAGCAGTCGGGCCGATTCTTCCTTCGCGGAAACAGGGGTGGCACCCGGCCGGGTCGATTCCGCCCCCAAGTCGAGCACGTCGGCGCCCGCTGACAGGAGGGCTTCGGCCCGGCGGAGCACTTCGTCAGCGTTGGAGAGCTGTCCTCCATCGGAAAAAGAATCCGGGGTCACGTTCATGATGCCCATGATCAAGGTCCGTCGGCGCCAGTCGGGCAGGGCCGTTCCATGTGGGCTGATCCAAGGCATCGGCTTGGGGGTTAAAGGCCTTTCCGGGCGGAGCAATCTTCAAGGCGGCGGCCGCCGGCCGCCCCTCGGAGCATCTATTAGCCCGTTTGATGAGCCTTAAGAAATCATAAATTTATATATAACAACGACTTATGAATAATATCTCCTCGGGCGACCATTTTGCCGACCGGAAACCATCAAAAACCCCTGCCGGGGCTTGCAAATTGGAGCATTTTTACGGACTTTTCGGCGTTCGAATCTCTTCTTCCATGTCATCTCGCTTTCTTAGTCGGGTGGGTATTTTCGCCGCCCTCGTCCTGGCCTTCGTCATGGCCGGCTGTTCCAAGGCCGACCTGACCGTCCGCCAATCGACCATGGATCCGAAGGGTCCGGTCGCCCAAGTCCAGTTCGACGTCTTCATGGCGACCGTGTGGCTCGTCGTGATCCTCTTC
>JBDKKH010000094.1:0-5893 GCA_039796215.1 Verrucomicrobiota bacterium | reverse complement strand
TGACCTCCGAAGAATACGCCGCCGCCCGGGCCGCGGGCTTCCGGGCCGTGGTCCTCGGACCGACGGTCCTCCGCGCCGAGAACGCCGCGCTGGCCTGCGTGGCGATCACGCAGGCGCTCGCGAAGCGCTGAGCCCGCTCAGAAGCCCGCGGCGATCCGACCGTAGACGTCGGTCGAAGCAATCTGCGCCGGGAGCGCGGCCGAGGCGGGCGCGATGAGCACGGGCCAGTCGAGCGGGTCTTCCGGGATCCGGCCGTGCGAACCCCTCACGAGGGAGGCGTCCTGCGAGATGACCTTCAGGAGCGCCTTGCAGCCGAGCTTCTTCTTCAGGAGGAACCAGGCGATGCTCAGCAGCGGGAAACGGATCTGCGGATCGATGAAGAGTTCGACGGGGTCGTAGCCGGGCTTGCGATGGATGTCCACGGTCCGCGCATAGTCGGGATCTCCTTCGCCTTCCTCCCACCAGTAATAGGAGAACCAGCTGTGGTCGTCGGCGACGACGACGAAGTCGCCGCTGCGGACATGCCTGATGCCGGCCGCGGCCTGGCCTTCGGCGTCGAGCACCTGGGCGACGCCGGGCGTGGCGAGCAGCGCCTGGCGGACTTCCTCGCGGATCGCCGGGTCGAGGACGACGACGTGCGCGACCTGGTGGTCGACGACGGCGAAGGCCTTGGAGTTGAAGACATCGAGCGTGAGGCCGCCGTCCTCAGGCTTGAGTTCGAGCCAGCCGCGCGCCCCGAGCACCTTGTTCAGCGGGACGGCGCGGTCGACGGCGGTGATGGCGTATTCGGAGACGATGAGGACTTCGACGCCGCGGGCTTCGAGGAATTCGGCGAGGTCGCCGACGAGCGTGTCGACGTCGCGCCGGGCGGCGTCGCTGCGCGGATCGGCCGGACCGAAACGCTGGAGGTCGTAGTCGAGGTGCGGGAGGTAGACGAGGCTGAGGTCGGGTCGCTCATGCTCCTCGATCCAGCGCGCGCTGTCGGCGATCCACTGCGACGACGGCAGGCCGGCCCGCGGACCCCAGAAGGAATGGAACGGGAAGTCGCCGAGGTCGCGCTTGAGCAGCTCCTTGTAACGCTGCGGGTAGCTCGCGATGTCGAAGATCTTGCCGCCGTCGGCCTTGTAGACCGGACGCGGCGTGACGGAGATGTCCGCCGCGGTGCCCATGTTGTACCACCAGAAGAGGTTCGCGACCTTGAGCCGCGGGTTCCTGGCGTGGAGCTCATCCCAGACCTTCGGCGCGAGCACCGCTCGGTTCGACTGCTTCCAGAACTGCACCTCGCTGAGGGTGCGGTCGTACCAGCCGTTGCCGACGATCCCGTGCGCGCTCGGCTGCCGGCCGGTCAGGTAATCGGACTGCGCGGTGCAGGTGACGGCGGGGAACGCCGGACGGATCCGGGCGACGCTGCCCCGGGCGGCGCGCGCGGCGAGCCGCGGCATGACGCCGGAAGCGAGGTCCCGGGCGGAGAGGCCGACGACGTTCAGGACCGCGCGACGCATGGCTGCTGGTCCCGCGCGCGCAGTTCGTCGGCCGCCTGGCGCACGACGAAAGCCGCCATCTCATGGACCTGCGTCGACCTGCCGATGGCGGTCGGCAGGACGAGCGTGAGCTGGCCGCCGAGGTGTTCGCGGAATTCTTCGAGGCCGGCCAGCATCGGCGCCCCGCCGTCGAGATGCATCTCCGGAGCGTAGGTCTTGAAGCCGAGGGCGGCGAGCAGGTCGAGCGTGCGGGCGGCTTCGGCGCGGCCGAAGAGGCCGAGGTCGCGGGCGCAGAGGATGTCGAGCGCGAGGCCCACGGCGACGGCCTCGCCGTGCGTGAGGCGATGCTGGGTCATCGATTCGAGCTTGTGCGCGGCCCAGTGGCCGAGGTCGAGCGGCCGGGCGCTGCCGAGTTCGAAGGGATCGCCGTTGCCCGCGATGTGCCGGGCGTGCAGTTCGGCGGAACGGCGGACGGCGCGGCCGATGGCGGGCAGGTCGCCGGCGGCGAGCAGCGCGGCGTCCTGCTCGAGGCTGGCGAAGAAGACGGGGTCCTTGAGGAGCGAGACCTTCACGGCCTCGACGAGGCCGTCGCGCAGGCCGCGGGCGTCGAGCGAGGCGAGCAAGGCGAGGTCGTTGACGACGGCGGAGGGCACGGCGAAGGCGCCGGTGAAGTTCTTCTTCCCGAAGGTGTTGATGCCGTTCTTCACGCCGACGCCGGCGTCGCCCTGCCCGAGGGTCGTGGTGGGCATGCGGACGAGACGCACGCCACGGTGGGCGGTGGCGGCCGCGAAGCCGACGGCGTCGAGGAAGGCGCCGCCTCCGATGGCGAGGACGTAGGAGTGGCGGCAGATCTTGTCGGCTTCGATGGCCGCGAGGGCGGCCTTGACGACGGCCGAATCCTTCTTGGCGGCCTCACCGCCGGTGAGCACGAGCGGCGCCCGGGTGAAGTGCACGCCCATGGCCTGGCCGTAGGCGGCGACCTCGGCGGCGAAACCGGGACGAGAGGCCGCGAGGCCGGCGTCGACGATCGGGATGACCTTGGCCCCGGCGAACAGGTCCGCGAGCACGCGGTTACCCGCCTTGAACGCACCCTCGGTGAAGAAGATGCGGTGGCGGTACGTCACCGTGAATTCGAGGTCGAGGGAGTCGTCCATGGGCCCGGGGAGAGTGGATTCCAATCACATAGACGCCTGAGGACAAGCCCAGTTCCCTCGCTGACCGACCATTTCGTGCCAAATAGGCTAGGTCTGCGGAATCCAGCGGCGGAACAGCAGGGTCAGGCCGAAACAGGCGAGCGGACCGAACAACGCCAGCGCCCCGAAAGGGACGAGGTTCGCGAGGTGGGTCGGATGGACGACGGCGGCGGGATCGCCCGACGCGAACACGAAGAAGGTGATCCAGAGCAACGGCCGACCGAGGATCAGGTAATCCAGGAACGGCGACGCGGCGAGACGGTCGGAGACGCGTCCGGGTACGCCGGCGGGCAGAGGGTGCCGGCGGTTGGAAGACCAGATCCAAAGGGCGAAGAGTCCGAGCAGCGGCCAGGCCAGGAGGTCACAGCCTTGGCGGCCGAGACCTGCGGTGAGCGCCAGCGGCAGCGGCACGACGAAGATCGCCCAAGCAGTCCACGCCGGCGGCTTGCCGTCCGTCGCCTCATGACGCGCGACCCAGGTCAGCCCGAACGTGTGCCCCCACAACGTCGCGGCTCCGAGCAGGAGGAAGGCGCCCGGCCAGGTGCCCAAGGTCGCGAGGAAATCGCCGCTCGCGACGGCGGCCCCGAGCAAGGGCAACAGGGCCCGGCAGAGTCCCATGACCACGGGCGCCCAAGCGACGCCCTTATGCCAGCGGTCGTAGACGAGGACGGCCGTGACCAAACCGAAGGCGAGGACGGCGACCGGGCCGACGCCGCCGGCCGTGAGCTCGGAGAGTTCCGCCAAGCGGAGCGCGCGCACGAGGACGGCCCCGCAGGCGCCGCCGAAGAGCAAGGCGAAGCCGACGACGAGCGCGGCGCCGCGGGAGACCGCGCCGGACGGAATCGGGCGGGAGGGACGATGCCGGGCGTCCCAATCGGCGTCGAAGGCGTCGTTCAGGATCATCCCGCCGACATAGATCGCGGAGACCGCGAGCAGCAGCCAGGCGAGCGGCCAGAAGACGACCGCCGTGCTGGCCGGCTTGGCGTAATCGACCATCTTGGCGTCGACCATCCCCGGGAAATAGGACAGCGACGATGAACGGCCGTCCCCATACGTGGCGGCGAGCCAGCCGACCAGGACCGAGGACCAGACCGTCGGCAGGTTCGAGCCACGGGTGAGGATCAGCCAGCCACGCAGCTTCGCAGCCATCTCAGAGAGGTTTCACGCCGCGCTGCGCGAGCTCGGCGAGCGTCCAGCGGTATTCTTCGGCGATCATGTCGGCGACGTCGGCCGCGCGGACCTCGGGCGGCAGGACCTCCCAGGTGTAGGTCTCGATCTCGAGCTCGCGGCACGCGCCGGGCGCCCGGGCGATGACGTCGAGCGCGGCGCGGAGATGGTCGTTCGTGGTCGAGAGCTCGTCGGAAAGCCGGTCCGCGTTGACCGGGACGTGGAAGTGCACGCGGAGCTCCTCGAGCGCGCGGAGCTGATCGATCGCCGCCATCGCGAGCGGGATGTCCTTGAAGCGCACGATCGCGCCGTCCTTGGCCCGGCCCATCGTCTGATGCAGGTAGGTCGGCTCGTGCATCTTCGCGAGGCGCGCGAGGGCGACCTCGGTCGGCCTGAGCTTCAACGCGGAGCTGAGGTGGAACTTGAGCACCGGCGCGCCGCCGGCGTTGAGGCGCGCGATGGCCTGATGGGCCTCCTCGTATTGCAGCGCGAAGTGGCAGGTGTCGTAGGCGATGCCGAGGTGCGCGTCGACGAGCCCCTTGGCCGGTTCCTCGGCGCGGAGCTGTTCGAAGAGACGCAGCGCCTCGGGGGTGTTCTCGGCGTGGCCGAGCGGCTCCGGCTCGAGCGCGAGCCGCAGATGCGCGCCGGTGCGGTCGCGGAGGCGGGCCAGGTGTTCGGCGCACGCGAGCAGGTTGCGACGCATGACCTTGAGTTCGTCGGCGGTCCGGCCGAAGCCCTTGAACGATCCCGGCAGCGTGCTGACGGTGCCGACCTGGTCGGGCGGGCCGAACGCGGCGAGCAGGTCGAAGAGGCGGTTGGTGTACTCGAGGCGCGGGGCCTCGCACCAATCCGGCGCGAAGACGTTGTCCTTCACCGCCTGGCCGTGGAACGGGCCGAACGGGAAGCCGTTGATGCCCGCGACGACGCAGTCCTCCTGGTCGAGCCAGGCGCGGAAGGCCGCGAGCGAGGCGGGGACGGCGAGCTCCTTGGCGGCGAGGTCGCCGAGGCGCAGGCCGAGGACGTAGGTCTTGCCGGGCGAGACGCGGTCGCGCACCCGGAGGGCGTGGTCGCGCAGGCCGGCGAACGTCTCGGCCCACCCTTCGCCGCGGTGGACGTTGGTGCAGTAGGCGAGGGAGAGTCCGGACGTGAGCTTCACGCGTTCAGGCCTGGGCGGCGGGATCCTTGAAGCGCGGCGACTGCGAGAGGAACTTCACCGGGTTGCCGTAGACGAGGCGGTCGATGGCGGCGGCGGAGTGGCCGCGGCGGCGCATCTCCTGCGCGGCCTTGGGCACGGAGAGCGGATCACTGTGGCCCCAGTCGCACGCGCTGTTGAGCCAGACGCGCTGGGCCGAGACGGATTCGATCATGTCGACGGCGCGGACGGGCGTGGACTTCGATTCGGGGTAGAGCGTGATGCCGGCCCAGAACCCGCGGTCGAGGACCTCATGGATCGTGTGCTCCTCGACGTGGTCGATGATCACGCGCTCGGGCTTCACGACGCCGTTGGCCTTGAGGCAGTCCATGATGAGGCGCGTGCCCTTGCGCTTGTCCTCCAGGTGCGGCGTGTGCACGAGGATCATCTGGTCGTATTGCACCGCGAGGGCGATGTGCTGCTCGAGCACCTTCATCTCGTTGCGGGTGTTCTTATTGAGGCCGATCTCGCCGATGCCGAGCACCGTCGGGGCCTTGAGGAATTCCGGGATCAGCGCGAGGACGTCGGCGGCGAGGGCCATGTCCTCGGATTCCTTGGGGTTGATGCAGAGCCAGGAGTAATGCGGCAGGCCGTACTTGGCGGCGCGCTTCGGCTCGATCTGCGTCAGCTGGCAGAAGTAGTCGTAGAAGCCGTCGGCGGACTTGCGGTCGAAGCCGGCCCAGAAGGCCGGCTCGCAGATCGCGGCGCAGCCCGCGAGGGCCATGGCCTGGTAGTCGTCGGTGGTGCGGCTCACCATGTGGCCGTGCGGTTCGATGTAACGCATGGTCGGCGGCTTACTTGAGGCCGGGCCAGACGCCCGAGGCGGCCTTGGTGTCGGCCTTGGCGATGGGTTCGGCGGA
>JBDKKH010000093.1:0-3343 GCA_039796215.1 Verrucomicrobiota bacterium | reverse complement strand
GCCACGATGCCCGTCTGCACATCCTGCACATCACCACGGCGAAGGAACTCTCCCTCTTCAGCGCCGCGCCGCTCAAGGGCAAGCGCCTGACCGCCGAAGCCTGCGTCCACCATCTCTGGTTCGCCGAAGAGGACTACGCCCGCCTCGGCCACCAGATCAAATGTAACCCGGCCATCAAGTCATCCGCCGACCGCGCCGCCGTGCGCGCGGCCGTGGCCGCCGGCGTCATCGACGTCATCGCGACCGACCACGCCCCGCACACTTGGGAAGAGAAATCACAAACCTACTTCAAAGCCCCGTCCGGCCTGCCGCTCGTCCAGCATTCCCTTCAGGTACTTCTCGATCTGGTCGCGCAAGGCGTCTTCACGCTCGAGACTGCCGTCGAACGCGCGTGCCACGCGCCTGCGGTGCTCTTCGGCGTCGAAAACCGCGGCTACATCCGGGAAGGCTATTGGGCCGACCTCGTCGTCGTGGACCCCAAGAAAACGCAGACCGTGACCAAGGCTGGCCTCCTCTACCAGTGCGGCTGGTCGCCGCTCGAAGGGCACACCTTTGGTAGCACCATCGAACGCACGTTCATCAACGGCGTCTGCGTCTACGAAGATGGTAAGGTCCGCGCTGATGCGCCGAAGGGAATGAGGCTGACGTTTGATGGGAATTGCCGCTGAAGAGCGGCAAAGGAGATGACTGAGTCGATGGCAGATGACAGAGGCCTGAGTCGATAAAGACAGCGGAGAGGGCCGAGCATGTCGGTCTTGGTTAACCGACCCTTCAAGCCTGCGCGGCCCTGCCATCGATTCAGTCCTCTGCCATCGACTCAGCCATCTGTACTCTTCTTGTCCCCTTGCCACCCCGCCGGCCCGCCCCCTAGTTTCGGGCCGTGTTCACCCTGCTCAAGACTGATACGACCACGGCCGCGCGCCTCGGCGTCCTGAAGACCCCCCACGGGGAGGTGCGTACGCCGGTCTTCATGCCGGTGGGCACGCAGGCAACGGTCAAAGGCCTCTCTCCCCAGCAGGTCGCCGAGACGGGCGCCCAGATCCTGCTCAGCAACACCTACCACCTGAACCTGCGGCCGGGCCGCGAGATCGTCCGCGCCGCCGGCGGCCTCCACAAGTTCATGCACTGGGACAAGCCGATCCTGACCGACAGCGGCGGCTTCCAGGTCTTCTCACTCGCGAAGCTCCGCACGATCACCGACGAGGGTATCCATTTCAGTTCCCACCTCGACGGCAACAAGCTGTTCCTCGACGTGAAGGACTGTTTCGACATCCAGGACGCGCTGGGCTCGGACATCGCGATGGTGCTCGACGAGTGTCCGCCCTACCCTTGTGACCGCGCCTCCTGCGAAGTCGCCGTGACCCGCTCCATCCGCTGGGCGAAGGAGATGCTTCAGCTGGCGAAGGACCGCGGCTTCCTCGCCTCAGGCCGCCACCTGTTCTGCATCAACCAAGGCTCGGTCTACGACGACCTCCGCATCCGTTGCGCCGAAGAGCTCGGCGGCCTCGATTTCCCCGGCCATGCCATCGGCGGCGTCAGCGTCGGCGAGCCCGAGGAGCACATGCTCCATCAGGTCGGCCTCGTCGCCCCGCTCCTGCCCAAGAACAAGCCCCGCTACGTCATGGGCGTCGGGACGCCGCCCCAGCTCCTCCGCATGGTCGCCCTCGGCGCCGACATGTTCGACTGCACCATGCCGACCCGCATCGGCCGCCACGGCGGCGCGTTCACGCCCGACGGCCCGATCAGCGTCAAACACCTGCGCTACAAGGAAGACCACCGGCCGCTCGTCGAAGGCATGGACAACTACACCTGCCGCCACTTCTCCCGCGCCTACCTGCGTCACCTGCACCACGCCGGCGAACAGCTCGGCGGCACCCTGCTCGCGCTGCATAACATCCACTTCCTGCAGGACCTCATGGCCCAAGCCCACGCGCACATCGCCGCGGGCGACTTCGCCGCCTGGTCCAAGGCCTGGTGCGAACGTTACGAAGCCGGCGCGAAGGACGAGATTCCGGCGGACTAAAGACAAGAACTCAAAGGGGGACCGGAAACCGGGAAGTTTGCCGGGGTAATCAGTAGCCTCAGCCAAACATCCGGCCTCCGGTTCCCCCTTTGTGATTTGCATGCCTCTCTTGGGTAGGGCGGGCTCTCCGAGCCCGCCGTTGAACAGAACACGATAACCAAGACAAACGCACCACCCTTGCCCACCTGCCAGCGTGTCAACGTGCCCCCTCGCTTTGACCTTCGGTCAAAGCGAGAAACTCTCCCCGCACGAACAGCTCGCCTTGGCGTTGGGATTGGAGAATTTGAAGCCTCCGCCGATCATCTTGTCGGAAAAATCCAAGACCGTGCCTCGCAGATAGAGGGCGGACTTCGGGTCGACCAGGACTGCCACGCCCTCGCTTCGGACCAGGATATCGGCCGGCTTGGCCTCGCCCACGAACCGCATCTTGTAGGAAAGGCCGTTACAGCCGCCCCCGCTGATGGCCACGCGAAGAAAGCCCCCTTGGGCCTCGCGGGCGGCCAAGGCGTTGACCTTGAGCCCGGCAGGCGCCGTCAAGCGGATCAGACGCTCGTCGGCGACGCGCGGGCTGGCGGCTGGTGCGACGGTTTCCATCTGTGACAAAACTGAGCACGGCATCTGAAAACACAAGCCGCCAGGCCACCTTTAGCCCCGCAGCCGGCCGGAGCCTGAAAACAGGCTTGCTCGCCTCCCTCCCCGGAAGGATAGGATGCTGGTCCGGGTAACGGTCGCGTAGCTCAGTTGGTTAGAGCGCAGCATTCACATTGCTGAAGTCACAGGTTCAAGTCCTGTCGCGACCACCACCCGGAAGTCGCCTTGGTCCGCCGCGGGCCAGGATTCTATTAGTTTATAATATTATGCACGGAAGCCAATTAGGTGTTCCCAGCCTACTGTCGGCTAATTACAACTTGGGCACTCGATGGCCTCCTTCGCCCGACTCCTCCCGCTCGACCGACGCCCTCGCCACCTCTCCTGATTCCCTGCGCCGATGTCCGAGTCCTCTACGACCAAACTGCCCTCCCAGATCGACGAGCTCCTGGAATTCCTCCACGAGCGTCAATCGAAGCGCGGCAACTGCACGATGCGCGATCGCGCCGAACTCTGGCTGCGCTTCGGCGGAGAGCAGATGGACATCAGCCCGGCCAACTTCCACCACGCCCTCGCGCTCTGGCTGACCAACGCCGGCATGATCCACGAGGACAAGACCGACGACGTGGCGGCCGTGCTCTACTGCCTCGGGGTGACCAACTCCAATAATCTGTTCCAGAAAGTGAACCAAGGGAAGCTGGTCACGATGGGAATCGGCAAGAACGGCCGGCG